>JAZFZF010000030.1:0-8055 GCA_036443875.1 Nitrososphaerales archaeon | reverse complement strand
CGTCGTTTTGCACGGCGCTAGTTACGTAGATGAACTTGCTTATATGGAACTGCTTACAGAGCTAGAGGAGGAGAGCCTAGACAAAGGACGCGATAAATGGAACTTCAAATATAGAGCAAGCATAAGCAGACAGGATGAACATCTGAACAGATCGTGGGGAGGACATAAGGGGAGGGTTGAAACATTTCTAAAACCAGATAGTTCAGGCAAGTCACCACTTGAAGAGCTTGTTGGTGATAAAATCACACCTAAAAATACTATCTTCTACATTTGTGGTTGGCAAGGAACCATTGACGGTGCAATGCAGCACCTTACTCCCATGGGATTTGTGGAGGAAAGGAAGAAGAGGCCCGATGGTTCGTATGACATAAGGTATGAATCTTATGGTTAAGTGTAGATGTGGTCCAAGTGTATAGTTTTATTCTAGAAGTGTGATAGGTTGGTATGTCAAAAGCCTACGTGTTAGTAAATGTGGATGCAGGTTCTGACGAGGAAGTTTTCAAAGCTATGAAAAATATGGCTGGTGTACAGAAATCACATATAGTTCTTGGCGCCGCAGACATTATAGTTGAAATCGACGCAGGGGAGCCTGACGCTATACAACAAGTCATCTATGAGAAGATAAGAAAGATACCGCAGGTGAGATCGACTCAAACTATGATAGTAGTAAAATAGTTAACATCAAAACGAATTTGCCCAATCTTCATCACCGAACTCACCAACCTCGCATAATCCTCTCATTATTAGTGCATGATCTGCGAAGAGAAGCTTTACGTTAAGCAATGTACCATTACAGTAAACAACGGCATTCATCCTATAATACTTATCATACATCTGTTTCCCATCTGATCCACGAGCACCGTTGCACCCAAAGGGCATAGAGCAGATGTGAATTTTGTGGCTTCAGTATATCCAGACTCTCCCCTTTCTGGTATATCGACAAGTACAAGCCGTATTCGCTTCCCATGAACATCTAAAGTGTTAACATCAACTATCCTAGAAATCCTTCCCTCGAAGCAGACACCAGCACCATTACAAGGAGATGCATGGTTGAGAGGATTGAAAGTAAATGAATTATACCTATGGGACAGGAGCGTCGGGTCTTCAATATTGCTCCATACGAAAATTTCAACGGTGTATGAGTCCTGCATTTCGATTGTTAGTGGCTGTTTTGCTATAAACGATTCTTATGGTTACAAGATCTCATTTACCAATTTAAGTTGCATTGTATAGCCATCCGAGTCTTTGACCTGTATTATATATACAAAATTTTGTTCAGTATCGCTATTGCTTGTAAGTAATACCGGCACCATTTCCTCATGATCCATCAGGGTAACATTTGCTATGCTTATCTGTTCAGATATAGCTTGAACATGTGAGTGGTGAGCAAAGACTATCAACAATGTTAGCAACACACACCATCTTGTCATGGCTGTATTAATTTATTGATGCTAAATTATGTTTACTGAGCTCGGTAGGGTCACCTATTACAGCTTCATTTCTTTGAATGCACAGAACAGTTACCCATGCTTAAATAACGGTTGCATAAAATAAAATGCAAAAACAGACTTTTGGGGGCGTATGTCAGCATGGTAGACTGCCAGCCTCGGGAAGACTTCGGGAACGCTGGAGGTCGCCGGTTCAAATCCGGCCGCCCCCGTTAATTATTCTTTAACGACCTAGATGAAAAATTCTGTTCAATTACATCGTCTTCACTGGCTTGTATGCGTTCTAGTTGTTCAACACCGTACTTTTCTGCCTCCTCTCCCTTAACAAAGCTTTCTTTACTAGTGTCAGAGCCAGAATATTAATGGCCGACCTTACACATTTGGGAAATTTGTATTCCAAGCTCATTCTCTTCTATGAACTGGCCAATTTGTTCCAAAACCATTGAATATACTTCATTCTTCCATCCTCAGAATAATTCTCATCTAAAATTCAGGGCCTAAGCTTCCATACAATTTCATTAATACTGTCTATTAAATTATTTAACCTTTACATATCTAGTATGAGTTTGAAACTTTTTATAACTGATGAGGTTTCTCGTTGAAAGATGCAATTCAAGGAATTCAACTATGTATGGTTTGATGGGGAGACAATAGAGTGGGAAGAGGCAAGGGTGCCCGTAATGACTCACGCTTTGCATTACGGAACCAGCATCATTGAGGGAATTAGGGCGTATGCTGCAAAGGATAACCTCTACATCTTCAGGCTTGCGGATCATATGAAACGTCTGCATAAATCTGCCAGCGTTTACTCTATAGGTATAAAATATAGTGTAAATGAACTCGTTGATGCTACAGTTGAAGTTATAAAAAAGAATCAGATCAAAAGCTCGTGTTACATCAGACCTATAGCATTTGTAGGTTTCCATGGTATAGATCTTAGTGTGACTGAAACATCACCATCACATGTAGCTATACTTGTATTCACGTTCGATCAGTATCTTAATTCAAAAGGGATAAGGGTTTGTATATCTACATGGAGACGCATAAACGATCTATCAACGCCCCCTCTTGCAAAGGCTGGCGGCAACTATCTTAACTCAGTTCTCGCAACACAGGAGTGTAAGAGGAATGGCTACGACGAAGCCATAATGCTGGACAATTATGGAATGGTAAGCGAGGCTCCTGGAGAGAATGTATTCATAGTTAGGGACGACAAGATCTACACACCTCCAGTATCCTCTTCTATACTCGAAGGAATAACCAGAGATACTGCTATCATTATAGCAAAGGATTTGGGCTATGAATTGATTGAACGTGCAGTTCCTAGAACGGAACTTTACATAAGCGATGAAATATTTCTTACTGGAACAGCGGCTGAAGTTACCCCAGTAATCAGTGTTGATGGACATGTAATTGGCAATGGTGCAGAAGGTCCTGTTTCGAAAAGCATACGCGAGACGTATTCCAGAGCTGTTAGAATGGATATCAAGGAGTATATGCACTGGCTGGTACGAGTCTGACAGTAGCTATGGCAAAAATAGCAGTTGTAGGAGTTGGGGGATGGGGTAAGAACCACGTCAGAGCTCTATCAGAATTGGATGCATTAAGTGTGGTCTGCGATGTTGACGCGTGTAGAGTGAAATCTTTTGCCGACAAATACGATGTTAATTCATATACATCTATAGATGACATGCTTAAAAATGAAAAACTTGACGGAGCAATAATAAGCACTCCTACTTCTACGCATTTTGCAGTCGCCAAACAGATCATGGAATGTAGAATCAACGTTTTGGTTGAAAAACCCATGGCACCTTCATCTGCCGAGTGTGAGCAGATGCGCAGCATAGCAAAGCGGAATCACGTTATTATAACCACCGGATATATAGAAAGGTTCAACCCAGCAGTTAACCAGGTGAAGAACTTCATTTCACAGAAAAAGTATGGGGATGTGCTTATGCTGGAATTTCATAGGGAGAACAGAATGCCTGTAAATATTCGCGATGTGGGAATAATATACGATACGTCGGTGCACGATATTGATACTGCGTTATACCTTTTTAACGATAAACCGCATATGGTGTTTGCTAAAGCTGGAAGTGTAAGGGGAGCCCACGAAGATTTCGTAGCTATAGTTCTCGGTTTCGAAAATCAGAAGATAGCATTCATAGCATCAAACTGGGTGACACCAAAGAAGGTGCGTCAGTTCATCGCTGTATGCACAGACGCCATCATAACGGGAGATTTTATAACGCAGGAGATAAAGATCGATCAAGGCGGAGATACTTTAATACCAAGAAGGGAATTAGAAGAGCCATTGATGCTCGAACTGAAAAATTTCACTGGGGCTATAGATGGGAATGTTAAACCCTTAGTCAGCGAGGATGATGCCATTAGCACCACCAGAGTTGCGGAAGCGGCGCTACTTTCAAGTAAAACCGGTTCTCCTATCTATCTTGATCTAAAATGAAGAAACAGATGATCGATATACTGGCATGTCCAATAGACAAATACCATCCACTTGAGGTATATGAAATCAGGACTGAAGAGGATATAATTATCAACGGCGCTCTTTTTTGCAGCAAGTGTTTGCGTTTCTATCCTATAATAGATGAGATCCCTATAATGCTGCCAGATGATCTTAGAAATAAAACCGATGACATTAGATTTCTTGAAGAGTGGAAGGACAGGTTACCAAGAAAGATAGTTATTGATGGCAAGCCATGGCATCTGGAATGAAAGTTATCAATTTCATTGGCAAGGACGTGAAGATAGGCAAGAATGTGAAGATATGGCATTTCGCATATCTTGGAGATCGTACGAAAATTGGTAACAATGTTATGATCGGTTCATTGGCACATGTTGATTACGACGTTACGATAGGCTATAACACCCGCATAGAAGGAATGGTGTACATTCCGCCTAAATGCAGAATTGGAAAGAATGTTTTCATGGGCCCAGCTGTAGTGCTTACCAATGATCCATACCCTCCAAGCAAACGATGGACAGGTGTAGTTATAGAGGATAATGCTGTGATCGGCGCAAGAGCTGTTATCAAGGCTGGCATTAGAATTGGAAAAAATAGCATCGTTGCTATGGGTGCTGTTGTTACAAAAGATGTTCCGGCCAATACGGTTGTGATGGGTGTGCCTGCAAAACAGAAACGTAATTACACGACAGATACTTACAGCAAAAAAAGGAAGAAGTGGGAGAGTTAGTCGACTAACTAATTTTATACCGCAAGCTTACGCTTTATATAAGAATTCTTTATTGCGACAAGTATAGCTAGCCAGATCACTACCAGTGAACACGCAATAGCTGCTTTGAAAACCGATGTCGCAAATTCACCAGCTTCGAGCTCTATTGGTGCAATTACCTTGATTAGAATGAATGACCCTACCATGAGAAGAGCCCACATAATGACGATATAACCAAGAAGAAATGCCATCATATTACAACACCAACAAGAAATGCTGTAAGTATAGCCATGCCAGCAGAAAATGCCACAAGTGTGAATATCCTTCTAGTTACCTCATTCTCATGTAAGGGTCTGTTGGCGAGTATCATCCTTACCAGTGTTGCAGGAGCGTTCTTCTCCTTTGACGCCATCAGTCTATAATCATCAAGCAGGATCACGGGTCTGGCTTTCACGGTTCTGTGCTCCGCCATTCGCTTCACACTAGTAAGAAACAGGAACGAGTTTATTATTGCCGGCATTAATGCGATTACTGCTACAAACTCTACTTCTCCAACTATTGCTATTGCACCATACATCCCACCCCAAGCAAGCACACCAGAATCTCCTGGAAATATTCTGCTGGGATATTTGTGATACCTATAGAATGTTAATGCTGAAAAGAACAATGGCAATGCCGCAACCGCAATCTCGACCTTACCATTCATTATTAATGCAGCTATAAGCGGGACACTTGAAATAGCAATGAACCCGCTTACCACACCATTCAATACATCTATGGAATTTACAGTATTGCCAACTATTGGAATCATTAGCAAGATCAGGCCTACGTAGAGCAGCGGTATTCTTGCAGAGCTGAATAACGGAAAGTCAAGATCAAAGTCGTATGTGCCAAGGAGTATTATAGGTAAAGCTGCTACAACCAATGCTAGCGGTTTGAGATATCCGGGCATGACCTTCCTGTCATCAACATAGCCTATGAAGAATGCAATTAAAGTACAAAGCAAAATTGCTAGCACGCCATTACTCATCGTAAGGAAGTACAGCGTTATTTCAGCAATTGCTATTGAAATCATAATGATTGGGCCACCAGGTCTGGGCACTTGCTCGTTATTGGGTTTATGATAATCCTGTACTGTCATGCCATGCCTCTGCAAATACCTGATAAAAGGTGGTGTAAGGAAGTATATCATTAGAAATACCATTGCCGATACGATTGCTGCAAATATAAAATTCATTGCGGTACCTTCTTTAGATCTTCCTTTATCTTCCTAGCCAGCGAATTGCCGATCTTGTGCACCCCAGCAAGTTCATCTATCGATGCATTTCGTATTCTCTTTATGTCCTTATATCCGGCGTTATAAAGTGCTCTTGCTCTAATTCTTCCCACACCCTCTAGCGACACTATTGGAATAACCTCCTCTTTAATTCCATATTTAACCTGCTTTCTCAATGTGTATATTTCCTGAAGCAGGTCTTCACGTTCCAATAATTTCGCAACTTCGTATAACGAATAGAGCAACCAATCACTTGTTTCCATCATTCTGTACATATCACCAGGCTCTACACCAAACAGTTCCTGTATTTTTCTGTCTGTAAATTCTTGTATCCATGCGTGAAGTGCAAGTAAACTCCTGGTGCAATCGTATTCATTAAGATCAACGAACAATTCATCTTCATATTCGTCTATTAGCATCTGTACTTCATCAACATCCTTGTTGCGCAACTGAAGTTTCGGATAAAAATCTGTACAGTCAGTAACTATTTGCAGGAAGCCAAGTGTGTGCTTAGTATCCTTCTTTGCACCAGACAAAGCCCGTTTGAATTCAACCGCTGTCAAGGGATCTATGTATAACAACGAAGTTCTCTTGCCCAACTTGCTTGCAGTGAATCTCTCACCTCTTCTCTTCACCATCTCTTCTAGTTCTAAGTAATCCAAAGCAGAGTCAACCTTCGAATTGATCGTGGACTTTCTGTACTGCTTTGCCAAGAGTGTATTTGAAAACAACAGATCAATCTCCTCTTTCTTTATTCCTGGCAAAGATGCGATCGTGCTTAGCAGATGAACCCTTATGGCTCTATCATCAACAAGCTTGGATCTTAGGGGTTCGGGACTACCATGTACGTAACACTCGAAGACCTCCTCTGCATTTGTATTAGATGCCACTATGATTGCCTCTCCGTAGGTATCGTACTTCGGTCTACCCGCCCTCCCGCAGAGCTGTTTGTACTCTAAAACACTGATTGGAACATTTGCACCATACTCATAATCATATCTGGTTATACTGCTTATTACGACTCTTCTAGCAGGTAGGTTAACACCAGCAGCTAGCGTTGGTGTTGCAGTAAGAACCTTGATCGCTCCACCTCTAAATGCATCTTCCACTAACTGCCTGCTCGAGGGATTCAAGCCAGCATGATGAAATGCAGTACCATTTTTAACAAGTTGTGCTAGCGTAAGTGTAAGTTCACTACCATCACCATTTAGTATAGCACTCGCCATCTCTTCAGCAGTTTTTTTCTCTTCGTCGCTGAGAAACCGTTTTACAAGCTCTGATGCTCGTGCTGCCAGTGAAACCGCTCGCTTCCTAGTTTCTGCAAATATCAAAGCCTGCCCCCCATTTGCAATAGAATCTATTGCAAGATCAATCGGGGCTCCCCTACCAGTATTTTCTATGCTAATGACGTTGCCATCTTGCAGTTTTACAGACCCGTAATCATAAACCCCTTCGATCAGTTCCGTGGGCCTCCAGTTACTCTTTATCGATTGACACCCAAGCCACGATGCTATTTCATCTGCATTTGTAACTGTAGCGCTTAATACTAAAAGCTGTGCATTGCTTTGAAGCATCTTTACCTTTGTAAGCATCATTTCTAACGTTGGACCTCGATCCTTATTTCCCAACAAATGCACCTCGTCTGCAATAAATAACCCAACATCATCAATCCACGCTGCTCCATGCCTCATTATAGAATCCAACTTTTCGTTTGTCAAAATTATAATATCGCAATTCTTGAGACCCTCCATCGCGGAGTCATAATCGCCCGTTGATATCATTACCCTTATCCTACTACCATCCTTCTTGGTCATATTCTCGAATATCTTGAACTCGGCAAACTTCTCACTCGCAAGCGCACGTAAAGGGGTGAGATAAACAACCTTCGCATTTCTGTCTAAGATTGTTTTTGCAGTAGCAAGCATTGCTATCAGGGTCTTACCGCTTGCCGTAGGCGTCGTTACGAGAAGGTTCTTGCCACATAAAAGACCTCGTTTTACCGACTCCTCTTGCGGAGGATATAGTGTTTTGTATCCCAATTTGTCGAGAATGGTCTTTAACTGGCTGGGTATGTCTACATCGACAACATCATGCGTCATGCTCGCTTGTAGAAACCACTCTTCACTTCATAAATCGT
>JAZFZF010000029.1:0-3288 GCA_036443875.1 Nitrososphaerales archaeon | reverse complement strand
AGAGCAAAAGGTCGCTCATCATTAATCCTTAATAAAATGACACAAAATAAACTTTATCAGACAGGCGGCGAAGAGCAGTGTCATCACTTACTAACGCCTTTTATAGGGCTTGAGAATGATGATGGGTAAGAGAAAACCTATAATGAACATTGAGATATAAGGTATATTATTACCAAAAGCATCTGCTGCTATACCTGCTATCACTGGTGCGGAAGCCCATCCTATACCGAAGACAGTTTCATAAGCTCCAACAGTCGCTCCTACCAAGTGTTTTGGCACATTTTTTGTAATGACACCCAGCGTTATTGGGAAATATAGACTGAATGCGAATCCAAACAATATCAATGAAAAAGAGAATGATCCTAAACTGGTCATAGTATATGCAATAAGCATGGCAAATGCAATTGTCACCGTAGCAACAAAAATGCTTGTCCTTTCGTATTTGGCAAATTTGTGTATGAATGGTAGCGTGAATAGCCTTGACAGACCGAATATGAAGAATAGAATGCCGATCATGAATTCGTTGATTGTATTATCTTTCAGATAAGCTGGAAATATTGTTAGTACGATACCGAACGCTGCGCTGTAATAAATGACCAGCGTACTTAACCTTGGATTCGCCCTTATTACGGTAAGAACCGCGCTTATAGAATATTTTTCTGTATATCTTCCTCTACCATGCTTTATCAATGTAAGAGATACTATTAGCGGAGCGATCATTATTACAGCAGAATATTCGAAGAGATGCCTGAAACCAACTTGTTCAAAGAGAAATGCGCCTATCAAAGGTCCTATCATATACCCTCCTACCCATGCCATTGCAAATCTAGAAACGGCCTGGACTCGTTTCTTCTCAGAAGCTACAGTAGTTACTATAGTGACACTTGATGGCCAGAAAAATGCATGCGCAACACCTGCAATAGTTCTAACTAGCATCATATCAAGAACGCTGTTGGTAAGAGATAGTATATACAAGGAGAACATGGCCATGATAATTCCAATGCTCAGTACGGAAGCTTTGTTGAATCTATCAAGAAGTAGCCCAACAAAAGCTGGTGCAAAAATGTAAGGCACATAATTTGCCATCCCTATAAGGCCGATATCGATATAACTTGCAGCAAGTTCCTGCTTTGCAAATACTGGAACGAGAGGGATATGTGCTCCATATGCCATGCCAACTATGCATGCCTGAAGATAAACAAGCAGAAGGACACGCGCCATCATGATCACTACTTGTAAGCAGCTACTATTATGGCGCCATCCATCATCCTTGTTTCAAACTCAACTTTGATAAATTTCTCTCTCAACAATCGTTTCAGTTCAGAGTTTTTCGGTAACTTCTTGTAAGTTCCGTATATAGCTCTGAACTTTAATCCCATACTACCTGCTGCAAAGAATGCGAGCAAGCCGACGATAAATTTCAGGTACAACGATACCGCTGCTCTGTTGAAAGCACTGTCTGGTTTGCCAATATCGACTATGATCAATCTGCCATTATCTTGCAAAACCCTGTGAAATTCTGCAATGGTACTTCTCATACTTATCGCATCTCTAAATGAATAACCACACATAACAACGTCGAATGTATTGTCGCTAAAGGGAAGGTGTTCAAAGACACCGGATACCAAAAGATCTTTTATATTAAATTCAGTTTTTGCCTTTATCAGCATCTCTGGTATGGGATCAAGCATTGCTATATGCAGTTCATTGTTACATTGACGCAATGCCTCCTTCGACATATTTCCGTAGCCAGAACCTGCATCAAGTATTAAATTACCCTTCTTGATCCTCGCGTGAATACCACGTTCTCTGAACTCTACATCTTTGCCAAGGGATATTGCACGGTTGACCCGATCATATACCGGTATTATTGCCCTGAGAACATCTATGATCTCATGCCAAGAGCTTCCTAATCCCAAACCTAGCCGCCTTTACTAAGTATTGATTATAACAAGTTTGTCATGACATAAGGATACGCTACAATTGCGTAAGACAGGTGTAACCATATAATATCTTCCACTCCAAGGAATAACTATTTACGTCAACCATGATTACTTTATTCTGCATCGCTTGCTAATAAAATGTCATGGAAGATTAGTTTAAAAGATTGGCAATTACGCTATTATCATGGCTAGATACAGATGCCCAAATTGTAAGGGAAGTATCAGTTCAGACAAGATCTATGACGGACGTGTGCTATTCTCTTGTAATAACTGTTCTATACATTCGCTTATTCCACTTAATTCGGATATCGACGGCACGTATATGGACTTTCTTGAGCAGTATGATAATGATCATGATAATGATAATGATAATGTTACCCACGAAAGTCTAGAAGCACTCCTTGAGAGAGAAGGGATCCTAAGGCCAAGGAAGGAGATAGAATCGATGTTGCAAAATGATGGTAATGATGCTTTGATAAGAAACGTATTACTTTCTAGGCGTGATTATGTGGTTGATTACAGAGTAATAGATGAACCTGCACCAGAGACTGGTTGTTCCGCCTATGAATTAGTAGACGATGTGCTCGCAGAGACTCTTTCTAGTAGAGGAATAGATCCTTTATTCAAATTTCAGGAAGAAGCAATCAAGAAAATACTTGCTGGTAAAGACCTAGTGATCGTTGCACCAACAGCATCAGGTAAGACCGAAGCTTTTTGCATTCCCATACTGCATAACATTGCGAATGAAATATCACGCTTTGGTTCAATGCGAACTGGAGAAGGTAGCATAAAGGCAATTTTCGTGTACCCTACAAAGGCGCTTGCGAGGGATCAATTGCCAAAGATAAAGGCGCTAGCTGAGCCTCTTGGCATACGGATCGCTACCTTTGATGGTGACACTCCGACAAATGAACGCGATCAAATACTATCCATCCTTCCGGAAATAATTGTGACCAATTTTGATGTTTTGCATTATCATTTAATGCATAGAACAAAGTTTGCTAGGTCGCTGAGAAGCGCAAAACGCTTGGTTATTGACGAAGCACATGTCTATACTGGCATTTTCGGTTCTAACGTTCACTATATAATCAAGCGCCTGCGACGCTTATGCACAGACTTACAGGTAATAGCTGCATCTGCTACTCTGCAAAACGCAAAGGAGTTCTGTGAAAAGTTGTTTTGTTGTAATATGGATGTCGTAGTCGGAAGGGGTAGAAAGGGCAGGATCCTTTTTTCGATTTTGTTTCCATCGTTGAGAACACAGCGCTCGCTTATGCTAGACTTGGTCAAAGTGCTAACATCCAGTTCGCATAAGGTGATTTCGTTTGCAAACTCACATATCAAT
>JAZFZF010000028.1:0-4038 GCA_036443875.1 Nitrososphaerales archaeon | reverse complement strand
GACTATACCAAGTTATTTTAGATCGTTTTGTACCATTCTGCATCTTTGCTACCATTCTGAGTGATTTGTTGACTTTTGCCTTCCTAAATACCTGCTACGATCAGGGGGATACAGTAAACTTTATCCGCAATCATTTAACATGTCATAACATGGTAACCCAGACTGTCAAGGTAAACGGCCGGAGTTACACAATTACACTCAGTGAACAGACTACTTTGCTTGTAACACGTTTGAAGAGGTTGTACAATGCAAGCTACGGTGTTGAAAGCTTCGACGAGATAAGTGGGGCCATTTCTACAACAATAAACGATTTGAGGAAATATTCCATCAATCCCGATCCGAGAGAGGATGACCTTGACGGTGTAATACAGGCATTACTAAAATTCTTCGAAGTGAAGGATGCTAAAAGTTGAGCTGTAACTTGTATTAATTCAAGACTAACTTTAAATGTGTGGAGTACAAATATCTCTCATGATTCATTGCGAATGCGGCATATGCGGACATGCTTCCGAGAAGGACTGTCTACAGAAAGAATGCGAGTGTTGTATGAATTTCCACCTTCGGTCAGGGCCTAAGCTCAAAGTCAGCAGTAACTCCTCTTGAATCAACCTAGATTTAAATAACAATGGATCACTGCTTTATAGGATGAAAACTGAGGCCTCCCAGCAGTGCATAAATCCTGCATGTGCCCTCAAATACCCATCTAATGAAATCAGGATACGCTGCGAAAAGGGACATCTATTAGACGTAAAATACAGAGGTCGCTTCCCAAAATATCTCAAGGATGTATTTTACAAGAGGCGCAATCATGGGGGAAATATATACAATGAAAGTGGTGTGTGGCGCTTCAGGGAATTGATTAATTTTTTAGAGATTGACACGGAGAATCAAGCACAGTGCTCAAAATTCCTTGTTTCCCTAGACGGCGCAGAAGGAAGATTATCACGACCTTACAAGATGACGAAGGTCGCAGATTTTGTGAGGTTAAAACCTGATGGTCTTTTCTTGCAGCCAGAAGGCTACAATCCTAGTGGTTCATTCAAGGACAACGGTATGTCAACTGCACTCACACACGCCAAAATGCTCGGCGTGAAGAGGATAATTTGTGCCTCAACTGGAAATACATCCGCCTCTGCAGCAATGTATGCCTCCAACGAAAATATCGAGTGTGATGTCTTCATTCCGAAGGGTGAAGTTGCCCCAGGGAAGCTAGGACAAGCTTTTCAATTCGGTGCACAGGTAGTTGAAATAGAGGGTAACTTCGATGACGCTCTATTTGCATCTATCGAGGAAGCAAAAAAAACTAATGCTTACATTGTCAATTCCATTAATCCATTCAGGCTAGAAGGTCAGAAGACAATTCTGTATAGAATTATGGAGTATCTGAAATGGGAGCCACCTGACTGGATCGTTTATCCCGGCGGCGCACTTGGAAATACTTCAAGTGCAGGGAAATGTCTTATGGAGCTGTATGAATGGAGATGGATAAAGAAAGTGCCGCGTTTGGCAGTAATTAATTCGGAAGGCGCAAACACCTTTTACAACCTCTACAATGGTAAGTACAATGACGTAAGATTAAGATGGAACAAAGGCAAGGTAGATGAAGAATTAATTAATCATTACTATCAGTATATGGATAAAAATCAGATCAGACCAAAGACAGAGGCAACGGCGATTCAGATAGGCAAACCTACAAATATTTTGAAGGCGCTGCGTGCGTTGGAATTTACGAAAGGTTTGGTAACACAGGTAAGTGACATAGAGATGTACGACGGTATGTCGATTGTTGGTCTGAATGGGTTTGATTGCGAACTTGCATCTGGGTCTGTTCCGGCTGGTATAAAGAAACTAGTAAAGGAAGAAGCTATAAAGAAAGATGATGTTGTCGTGGGTATACTTACAGGAAGGCAAAAGGATCCAAATGTTTCCGTGAAATATCATTTGGATCCAAGAAATAGATATGCGAAGCCAGCAATAGGTTATAACTGATTATCGATAACATGATAACAACCTCTGTATTTACTAAACTATAATCACCAGGAAGTTCAGGAAGGAATAGAACGAAATCTGTGTCTTATCAGGAATTGGAAGAAACAGACCAATACCAACTAACTACGCTAAAGGTAGGAATGGAGGGATTACGTTATTGATATGTTAGAATCACAGTTAAACTCTATACTTAATACGGTCTGCAGGTACACACACCAATTGACCTACTTGCTAGTAACTGTAAGAATGTATTTGCCGTGCAGGTGAAAAAAGATGGGTGTATATCAAGAGAAGAAAAGTTACAGTTATCTCGGCAGGCTAGAGCTTTCAATGCCAAGCCTATACTTGTTATTAAGGAAAAAGGTAAGAATTGGATTCTTGATTTCATGGGTGATATTGATAGATAAACTGTCCTAGATGTAGGAAGAAGATGAAGTATATGCCTGATCTAACCAGAAGCATAAGCCAAGTCATTTCTGGTGCAGTTCATGTCAGACAGAATGGGTAATTATGCATAGACAGATATGAGTTCGGTATGTTTTAGATGACTCTTGTTTCTCCCAGTTTTTTTTCTTAAAACAGTCCGGTGGTAGTAATAGTAAGGGATACATGCTAACACATACTGATAGAAGAGAGTGAGGATTAGAGTTGGCAGCCAGAGTCCATGGTTAAACCAATATCCAAGAGTTGGTGTAGTGGAGTAGTATATCAAGAACCAAGGAGCCAAAAGTATGTGCTGTAATGGCTGCCAAAGATATTGCTCGTCCCAAGAAGGTGGAGGTCCACCTATGAATGTGGCTGCCATAAACACAGCTATACCCGATAAGAACGAAATCCCTACTGCAGTAATTATTTTTTGACGTGTAGGAGCCAGAAACTTCCTCAAGTTCATGACTTTCAGTACTCTGTTCTCTATTAGATAATAACATCTGTATGTGCCTGTACCATACAAACCTGGTTAACTTTGAATTTCCTATATCTAGTACCGCCATGAATCAATGGGCTTCGACCATTATGTTACTTCACATTCAATGGTAGACCATATAGCGTCATAACTACATCATCGTGAAATTGAGAATTATGAACCATTATGCTTCATCAGGCTATGCATAGAAAGTAATTCACCTCACTTGTAGACAAACTAAGCCATATTGTTGACAACTCACGCCCGATTGTTGACAAAAAAGCCGATAAAAGAATGCGGTGGGCGGGACTATCAAGTAGTTTACTACTTTTTGAACCCGCGTCGACAGCGTGGCAGGCTGCCGTCCTAGACCAAACTAGACATGTGGAAACTGACGACCTAGTAACATTTTCCACATACTTTCTAGGGTAGGATAGCTCCTGTCACCATCAGTACCTAACTAGACGACCACCGCATGAAGGCAATTCTTCAGTTATTGACTTAAAAAGCTAATGATATAGGGGACATCATGTCACCGACTTTCTATTGGGTAACGATTGAATAAGATGTCCATAATAATAGAAAGACCATATGAAAAACAAGAGGTAAGATGTGTTGTTAGAGAATGTACCAGCGAGGTTGTCAAATCTGCATACATAGAAACTCCTAGCCGTAAAGAACTTGTATTTTTCTGTTCGCTTCACTATGAACAATACATAAATTACTTGGCAAAACCTAGTGGGAATAATAATCGAATGTAATAACCTTAGTCGTAGTAGACGAGGACAATATTATTTTAACTTAGCATCGGTAACTGAATCTAGTACGCTAGCATTTTAGTACGCATGCTCTTCTTTCGTGTGCAAATTATAGGCTTTCTTTCCACAACAAACCATCTTATGCCTTTCACAGACCTCAATAACAGGGGTATACTGCATTTTTATCTCCTCAAAATCGGTATCAGATATTAATTTGATGCTGCCTCTCGAGTTTATGCTACGCCACGTCATAGTATTAGTACGTGAATTGGAAATTGTTAATCGTTGTGTATTTGGCATTAGGACTACCTATACAATTAAAATCATTTAAGTTGATTGCACTTGCTGTTACCTAAAATTTGGTATTATCTTCTATTTTCTTGCGTA
>JAZFZF010000027.1:0-3221 GCA_036443875.1 Nitrososphaerales archaeon | reverse complement strand
TAAAATAACCAAATGACAGATATTTGCTATCAAAATGAAATGTGGATAATACCTTTTGTTCGTTAAACAGCAAATTGTTGTACAATTTTTCATGAACATGGTATCAGTAGACAATTTTCCCGAAATTAAAGGAGTATAGATTTATTGATTTCATGAATTTGATCGTCTCAAATGTATGTAGTTGCAACTACATACAAACCGTTTTTTTCCAAAAGTTTGAATAATCTTGAGGAGGATATGATATAATATGGTATCAGAGGCGGTTGGGGAACAACAGCCTGTATTTTCTGTAGACACCACTCTCCCTACATTCTCGCAGTATAAGGTTCCCAGTGAATATAGACAGCTAAAGATCAAACTCTTGCAACTGGGACTGGACCTCAACGAATCTGACCTATATATTTCGCTGCTTAAGGACGGACCAAAGAAGATAGTTCGAATAGCAACAGAAGTTGGTTTTGAAAGAACTTTTGTTTACCATATAATTTGTGGCCTTCAAAATAAAGGACTTGTAGCTGTTACATTCAAGCATCCCATCGAGTTTCATGCTGTTCCACCTGAGAAAGCAATGAAGATACTATCTGAAAGTAGGAGGAATATACCCAAGGAAAAGGCAGAACGCTCGGCGAATAGTTTAGTGAAATTATTCGAAATTGTGTCTTCAACTAACAGCGCTCCACAAAGTGATTTCATCGTGCTCGATCTCGATGAGGCTTATTCTAAAGCAAAAGAGATGAAGGTAAATTCAAAAGAACAGGTCCTGATATTAGCTCATGAGAATGACCTTGCTGCGTTTTCTAATCAAGATTTTATGATGACTCTGCAAACTCAATTGCATGCTGACGTTGACTTGAAGATCATTGCAATCACGAACGAGTATTCTACAATCCTGTTACAGAGATTGAACGGTTGCGTTAGGTACACGAAAAACAGCTTGTTTGAATCGTTTAGTTTCATAATCGTTGATAAGAGTCAAGTGTTGATAATTAAAGGGAACTTGAATAAGAACGATGAAAAATCTAATGCGATATGGACAGCATCTGAACCGTTTATCAACGCACTTTGCCTTCTATTCTCCAATTTATGGGAATCATCGAGCCATAGTAACTCCAATAGGAAATTATAGATTTTGTCTCATATGATTGATCTGCACAATTTCTTATATATACCGATTATGAAAGAGAGAAGAAGAGGGATAAGTTAGTTTGACCAAAACAATCTATTCGCAGCAAGTTGGAATCACAGAAGAAAATCACTGCATACGTTGTGGTTCGGAAGAAGTTCAGTTTGTGGAATTTGACAGGATAAAGAAGCGTGTGGATGAAAAGAAGATCCTTGTTGCAGAACTTTGGGTATGTAGTATGTGTGGCGAGGAATTTGAGCGTGTAGGTACTCTTTATAGCCCAGCAGACGCTTTGCGTATGAAGCTTAGAATCGCAGTCTTGTCATGGGCAGGTTACGCTATCGGCAGTTTGTCAATGTTCGCATTTTTAGCATAGCCTGAAATTTTATCTCAATCAAATCAGTACAGCTTGTGATAGGAGGAACGGTCTTGTTGTAGCTGCTGTTAACCAAGTTGCTATGTTATAAAGATCAAAATTCTGTATTATAATGAGTTGAGATTTATGGCCATATTCCTCTCTCCTTGACAGCTTCTACTACCCTACTTACTGCAAGAACCATACTACCCTTCCTCATATCCACCCTATACTCTTTGGCCATCTTGTAGACATCGTTGAAGGCCTTTACCATATTCTTCTCTAACCTGTTTACCACAGTACCGTGATCCCAGTAATCTCTAGACAGATTTTGTAGCCATTCGTAATAGCTTACTGTAACACCGCCGGAGTTTGCAAGTATATCTGGTACTACAAGCTTATTCTTCTTCAAGAGAATTTCGTCAGCTTCTGGTGTGGTAGGGCCGTTTGCCGCTTCTGCAATTAATCTTGCCTTTATATTAGGCGCATTCTTCTTTGTTATCTGATTTTCATACGCAGCTGGAATCAATATATCACAATCAAGTTCAAGAAGCTCTTCATTTGTTATCTGTTTGCTACCAGGAAAACGAGCAACTCTACGGTTCTTCATTTTATATTCAATGAGTTTTTTAGCATCAAGACCTTTCTTGTTCAACACTCCGCCCTTAGAATCACTTACGGCAATGACGTTAGCTCCCATTTCTTCCATGAACTGTACTGCGAAGGTTCCAGCATTTCCAAATCCTTGTATAGCGACATCTGCGCCTTTGATCTTTTGGCCAATCTTCTTTGCACCCTCTCTTATGCAAAATACAACTCCCTTGCCAGTTGCTTCGGCCCTTCCCTCGGATCCTCCAACTGCTATCGGTTTTCCAGTAATAACACCAGGACTAATTTGGCCATGTAATGCGCTATATGTATCCATTATCCATGCCATCTCTCTTGATGTCGTATAAACATCTGGAGCTGGAATATCAACATAAGGACCAATTATATCGGAAATACCGTAAGCATACCTTCTCGTCATCCTTTCAATCTCGCCCACCGACATTTTATGAAGGTCGCATACTATACCCCCCTTACCTCCTCCGTACGGAATATCAGCGATTGCACACTTCCACGTCATCCATGTAGCCAATGCTTTGACTTCGTCCAAAGTCACTTCAGGGTGATATCTTATACCTCCCTTGAAAGGCCCCCTCGCATCGTTGTGCTGCACTCTATGACCAACGAAGACCTTTACCCTACCATTATCCATCCTGACCGGCACAGATACTGTAAGGATGCGTTTTGGGGCTTTAAGAAATTCGTGCATACCTGTATCCAGCCTAAGCAGCTTTACTGCGTCAGCAAGCTGTTTCAGGGCATTTTCATAAGGATTGATGGCTGACACTTGACCTATACAGCAAATTTAAACTCATTTAAATCCTTTGCCACAGCAAATTTAATCTCCATTAATTATTATCGACCCGTATATAGACAAATTCAATTCTAAATTGTTCTTCTTCCACTATTATGCCTTTTCATCAGCCTTTGGATTTACCCTCTCGCTTATTAACCGTCTCAAGTCATTATCTGTCCTTCCTTCAGTATTTATCTCCAAGGCTGTAGCACTTGCCTCCAACTTCTCCCTTTCGTTTTCTACTGGACCAGGAACAGATATGCTTATCGGATTATTCACCTTCGCTATTTCTTTCTCCATATCACTTCTGGCCTTCTGAAACTCCCCTACTGCCTTTCCAA
>JAZFZF010000026.1:0-6979 GCA_036443875.1 Nitrososphaerales archaeon | reverse complement strand
GCGAGATTTATCAGCGACCGCCCCAACATTCTGCAGTGAAGAGGGAGGTCAGGATAAGAAATGTTTACGAGTTGGATGCTATGGAAGAGAATGATCGATTGATACTTTTGCGTATTTTATGCCAAGCTGGAACATATATTCGAAAAATAATATACGATATTGGAGAAGTTCAGGGTTCTGGTGCTACCATGGCAGAGCTGAGGCGAACCCGGGTAAGCAACTTGAATGAAAACAACGGCATGGTTAAACTGCATTACCTTTCAGATGGGTACAACGTATGGAAGGAGAGTGGGAAGGAAGACAAATTGAGGGGTATGGTGAAGCCTATTGAAACATCCCTTCAAACCATTAAGGCTGTTATTATCCGGGATACAGCAGTAGATGCTCTATGTCACGGAGCACGGCTTGCTGTTCCTGGTGTCCTAAAGATACCTCGAGATTTGAAGAAGAGTGACTTTGTAGGCGTATATACGTTAAAAGGAGAAGTCGTGGGCCTAGCTGAAACTGCCATGTCTGCACAGGAGATTACTGAATCAGAGAAGGGATTTGCATTTAATATGAAGCGAATAATAATGAAACCCAATACGTATCCCAAAGCGTGGCGGGCCAGGGAAATCAAAACCAATTGATGTATTAAATCCCTACAGAGCAAAATTCTCCAATGAAGTTACCTCTTCTATTCCCAATGGTTATATACAATGTCAATGTTATTTCAGTTATGAGCACTGATACACAGCAAGTAAGAAAAAAGATCTTCGATGAATTGACGAAGGTAGTTGATCCCGAGATCAATGTCTCTATAATGGAACTGCAGTTGATAGATAATGTAGATATCAAGGAGGGAAACATTAACGTGGACTTGCATCTTACAAGTCCATTCTGTCCAGCCGTTTTCGGGTTCAAGATCGCGCAGGATGTGAAGGATAACTTGGAGAAGATTGAGGGTATAGATAAGGTTCTTGTAAATGTGAGCAATCACTTCATGGCGGAAGCGATAAACAAGCAGGTCAACGAAAGCCCATATGCTGGTGGAAGCACTGCTGTTGACGAAAAGTAAATGGTTCTTGTAGCTAAGCAAAAACGAAAAACGATTCAAGTTTATGTTCTTACGAGCTCTGGTTCTTTCTTTTCTTTCTTTGAAAAGCCCATCATGTAGCCTCTAAGCAGTTGTATGCCCAATGCGGGATCAACACCTTTAGGACACACTTTGCTACAAGAGCCCGCAAAATGGCACCGCCATACACCATGTCTATCATCAACGATCTTCAGCCTTTCATCTGCTGCTTGATCCCTGTTGTCAGCAAAGTACCTGTACATCTGCGTTAGTGCTTGTGGGCCTGGAAATTTTTTATCCGTAGCAACCACTGGACATGCAGAATAGCACAGACCACAATTTATACAGTACGAGAATTGCAGAAACTTGTCCAATTCCTTTGGGCTCTGCAAGAATTCCCTTGTCTTTTCATCAGTCTCAATATCGTTCATGACATACGGTTTCATATCTTTGTGGTGCTGGAAGAATGTAGCAAAATTGACAACTAGGTCGCGTACGACAGGGAAGTTTGCCAGCGGTGCACAAGTAATGGTGTCGGTATCAAATTCGTCTATTTTTGTGTAACATGCTAACCTAGGTATGCCGTTGATCATCATACCACATGACCCACATGAAGCCTGCCTGCAGGAGTAACGTATTGCTATCGAATGATCCTTGTAAGCTTTAATGTACAGTAACGCATCGAGAACTGTTGTCCAGTGCTCCGTGGGAACATCTAATGTATCGTAATGAGGCGATTCTGCATTAGGAAGATACCTGTATACTTTTAATTTTATATTCTTCGTCATATCATATAGCACCTGCCATACCTGCTACGATTATCGTTCTGCTACCATAAGCAATGAGTCCTATTGTAGCGGTAACACATGCCCAGGTTACTCCCTTTTCCCACTTTATACCTTGCCTCCATTCTATGAGTATAATACGCAGACCGTTGAAACCATGGATTGAAACAGTCACAAGTATCAATTCTAGCACGATAGCATATGGCAAATTCTGGTAATTCGCAATTACATTTGCGTACTCCAAACTCTGTCCATATGGAACTATCAATCGGAACGATATGTGTATGCCAACCAGCACTATGGCAGCAAGCCCAGTTATGTAATGTATATTCATTATCTGACTTTCCCTCATCTCTAATCACCAAACAACACCGTTGCGCCATACATCATTGCTAGAGCTGCAAGTGTCATCGATACCCATATACACGCACGCATCTTCATACCTAGGGAAGTAGGTCTATATGGATAATCTGGTCTACCAGGAGCACCAACCCCTCTCCCTCCATGTGCTATGTACAATCTAACTCCATTAGCTGCGTGGAATACCGACATCCCTATCACAAGTATGAGTATGATGTGTCCCTCCGTAGTTGATGTCATCTCTAGCATCTGGTCCCAAGCAAACTTGCCCTCTACCAATGAACTGGTCTCAATTATGTGTGCTATGAAATAAGCAAGCAATCCAACACCAGTCAATCTTTGCAGCCAGTAGGAAAAACGTGACCACCCATACCTAGTAGGGTTTAGCCAACCCTTCACACCTTCCCTGTTTTCTTTTTGAACCAAAATATATCTCGCCTCAGTAATGTCGTTCTTCTGGTTTATATCTTGTAATAGTTACTGGAAGATATGTGATCTTGGGTCCCTCACTATAGTAAGCTAGTGTATGTTTCAAAAAATTTTTGTCATCCCTATTTGGATAATCCAACCGGGCATGTGCTCCTCGTGATTCCAACCTTTGATACGCCCCTACAAGCACAACCTCACAGACTCGAAGCATAGAATCCAACTCCAACACATTCGTGAAGTTTGTATTGTATTCTTTTGCTTTGTCATCAACATGCTTCCATGCTCTTTCTTTCAATTCCTTCACCTTCTTGATTGCATCTGCCAAGTCATCGCCTTTTCTGAAAACATGTGCTTTCACGTCCATCATATCTGTAAGTTCCTGCTTGATCTGGTAAGGATTTTCTTCTCCAGCCCCATGGAATATACCATCATAGATCCTCTTCTCCTCCTTCAATATCATATCATTTGATACTTCTCCGAAAGTATGGTCTAAAGAGTATTTAGCTGCAAACTCTCCAGTGTATCTGCCCCAAACCAAGCATTCTGCAGTTGAATTTGCGCCTAGTCTGTTTGCGCCGTTTATGCTAACACATGCCGCTTCTCCAGCTGCCCATAATCCTTGCATTTCAGAAGCGCCATCAATATTCACATGTATGCCACCCATCATATAGTGGCAAACTGGTCTAACAGGTATGGGCTCTTCTATTGGGTCCAAACCGGAGAACTTCATAGTGATCTCTCTTATACCTGCTAAATGGTCCTTGATCTTCTCATCACCTAAATGCCGCAGATCAAGAAGTAGATAGTCCATTCCTGTTCCTTCGTCTTTAAATCCTCTTCCCTCCAGCATCTCCCGAATCATTCCCCTCGAAACAACATCTCTTGACGCCAGTTCTAACTTATTGGGTGCATACTTTGTCATGAAACGATCTCCATCTTTGTTGATCAAGTGTCCACCCTCTCCTCTGGCAGCCTCGGTTATCAGAATACCAGAAGGCAGTATACCCGTAGGGTGGAATTGAACGAACTCCATATCCTTGAGTGCTAGACGAGCACGGTATGCCAAGTCAAGACCGTCTGGAGTTGATGATAGTGCATAGGTTGCAAAAGAATAGATCCTCCCGGCACCACCAGATGCTATTATACACGACTTTGCTCTGAATATCTCAAAGTTTCCGCTCTGAATTTCTATTGCTGTCAAGCCTCTGAACTGTTGGTCCTCGTGAAGTATCGATGTTACATACCATTCGTTGTAAAAATGAATGTTGTCATACTTTAGTGCGGTATCATAAAGTGTTTTCATTTGGTAAAATCCTACTTTATCTTGTGCAAATGTTGCTCTTGGAAAGCTGTAGCCACCAAATGCCCTCTGCGCAATTCTTCCATCATCCCTCCTTGACCATGGCATCCCCCAGTGTTCTAACTGATAGATTTCGCTTGGACTTGTATGGACTAGTCGTTCAACTGTGTCTTGGTCTGCAAGGAAATCACTCCCCTTTACAGTATCATATATGTGAGATTCGAAGTTGTCACCAGCTTCCGGAAATAGAACGGCGGCAGTGCCACCCTCAGCAGATACGGAATGTGAACGCATGACCTGTACTTTCGATACCACTGCAATGCTTAGCTCCTTGCTGGTTCGTGCAGCTTCGATTGCAGCTCTCAGACCAGCAAGACCAGAACCAACTATGATCATATCATGCTCTATCGCATCGAACAATTACGCTCACGTATCTAATTATGTTATATTATAGTTAATCTATTCAAACATAATCTCTTCTAATGGTCTCTTCTAATGGTCTCTTCTCATGATTTATCCAAATTGGATTTCAATTTTTCTATAGGAATGAATAACGTACACTGTAGTTAGAGAAGACTTAAATATATCTCTGGTGATATTGCCTGTGATATAAAGTGATTGCAAACTGGTTGCAGAGGGTCGGAAGTTCAATTCCAAGGGGTTTTTCCCGCTTCTACGTTATGAGTTTGCTCAAGGAGCAACCTATGACAGGGAAGGAGATCATAGAATCTGCATCTAGGCAGAGTAGCGGTATGTGGAAGCCTTCTCCTGGCTTGGTATACCCATTGCTAGGCAGGCTGTTGCAGGAAGGCTCGATTGAGGAAAATTCTAGTGGGAAATACTCAATAACGAACAAGGGAGTCGAGGTGCTGAAGGAACTGAGTTCTATCCAGGACGTAATAAAGAAGCAGTTAGATGTATTGATGAAGATAGGCAGTGTAGGCAAGTTCTTGGCACTCGATGTGCTAGACAGGATAACATCGATGGGAGTTATGCTAAGTGACAACCTTGACAAGATGGGAAAGGAAGAGAAGGATAAATACAAAAAGTTCCTCGTTACACAACTCAAGAAACTGGAAGAAGCAGAAAAGAGCAGGGAAAAGGTAAGCGTGGAATAACCTACCCTTTTTGTTTGTATAGCTTTTTATTTTATTATTGTAACAAGTTCTTTGATTGGCCGATCACATACTGGAATTACCGATAGTAAATGAAAAGGAAGATAACATTTGCCTACCGTTAGTGATAAACGTAATTTCTAGGTATTGGAACGAGGAAATTCCAATTAGCGAAGCTAGAGAGATCGCGAAGATATATCCTAACATCAGAGGAACCATAATGATGGAGGGTATTGAATTGGCAGAGAAGCATGATTTAAAATGCTACATTTACCATGGCTCACTCCAAGATCTGCAGAAGCGAATAGATCAAGGTCTCCCTCCAATTGTGATTTTACCAGGCATACAAGAAACGGTTCAACATGCTATGGTGATATCGGGCTACGACGACAGTACCAATAGAGTGATAACATACTTTCCTGAGCCTGATAAAATAGGTGCTATCACATACAAACAATTCAACGAACTATGGAAGCAGGATGATGAAATTACTCTGCTTATAGTCCCAAATGACATGAGCAAAGTTGTGGAAAATGATGAACTTTTGTTCGCCCAATCATACAGGTTATGTTTCATAGCAGAAAAGTTGTATCTCCAAGGAAGGTATGAAGAAGCTTTATCAACACTTTTGATGGCTAGAGGGATTGAACCAGAAAATCCAAGAGTATCGAGTCAGTTGGGAACGTTATACAATACAAGAAACAATGAGGAAGCTGTAAAGTGTTACGAGGAAGCGATAAAGCATAATTCTAGCTTTTATTTGGCTTATAGAGGATTGGGCAATTATTATCTTAAAAAGAAGGACTATAATAATGCGGAAATATATTACTCTCAGGCGATAACAATCAACGAGGTCAGGTTTGGTCCTATATACAAAAACCGTGCAATTGTAAGGTTAGAGTTGGGTGATAAGAAAGGTGCTG
This sequence comes from Nitrososphaerales archaeon, assembly GCA_036443875.1. GTDB lineage: Archaea > Thermoproteota > Nitrososphaeria > Nitrososphaerales > UBA213 > JAZFZF01. Next base: position 1,013 of record JAZFZF010000026.1, on the reverse strand, counting down.
CTGACGATTTCAATATGTATCTGTATCAATGCCCAAACGCTCCAGATAAAAAGAACGTGCAAGAGATGATTAAACAGCTCTCATGATATAAATTGCAATTATTACTACTACTATTATTATTACTTTTTTTCATTATCAGGTTTTTTTTTACCAACAACTTCATTATGTCATGCTTTGTGATAACACCTACCACCTTTCTCAGATCTTTCCTATCAGCAATAGGTATAAGGTCATAATGATGTAAATTCATCTTTTCAATAACTGAGAATAGATCTTCGTCCGCATTTGATACTACAACCTTTTGATTCATCACGTCCTCTAGTTTCGTTTTTTTCCACTCTCTTTGTGGTACCTTGTTTATCTCCCTTATCGATACAGCACCAAGGAGCATATTTTTACCATCCAGAACTAGGTAAGTTGCTTTTGCAGCATCAAAATGTTCCTGGAGGAATTGCGATATAGAGGTATCCTTGTCTGCATACGGTAGTGAAACGGACATTACGTCTTTTGCAGTAACATCTGCAAAAGCAATTCTAACATATAATGGTATCAAGGCTTCAGGAGACTCACCTTTAACCTGAACCTCACGACCAAGCGTGCGTTGCAAGCCGTTACCTGATAAGACCATCATTATCAGCGTTCCAAAGACAAGGAGCGAGAATAAACTACTGTCCAAGAGTCCCGCACTTAGCATTGAGAGCATCAATGCAAGATCAACTGCACCTTTAGCCATCACACCCGTGGCAACTGTAGATGCGGGTGTCAGACGAGCAATCTTGGCCGCAATATACGAACCCACGAATTTTACAACTATTATGATTGCTAGGAAGCCCCCGATGGTGATGATAGGCAGCTGGATGAAGCTAGGCACAAAGCGGAGACCAATTCCTGCAAAAAAGATCGGGATGAAGATTCCATACCCTATGCTATGAAGACCTCTAGAAGTTTCGAAGTATTCGTCCTTTGGCATTTGGGATAATGCGATACCCAAAAGCAAAGCACCGATTGCACCA
>JAZFZF010000025.1:0-3126 GCA_036443875.1 Nitrososphaerales archaeon | reverse complement strand
TCACGAACATAATTTTTAAGTGGATTTTCAATGTATTTTGGTTCTATACGAGTGCCAAGAATTTTGTTGATTAATGCTACAAGATCATTGAAATTCGTTCCTAAGCCCGTCCCTACATTGAAGATACCAAAATCTATGTTCGATGTCATCGCCAGTATGTTTGCAGAAACAACATCGTGTACGAATGTAAAGTCTCTTCTCTGCGTTCCGTCACCATAAATTAAAGGAGATTTACTAGCCATCATATCCCATAGGAACTGGGATATGTTGTTGGCGTACTGCCCTTTATGTAATTCTTTAGGTCCGTAAACACTGAAGTACCTTAATCCTACGGAACTTAAGTTGTTTTCATAGTAGTATGTTTGTGCCACGATCTCCCTAGTACGGAACGATGCTTCGTAAAATGTCTTGGCTGTTATTGGCTGTGTTTCGCTGAATGGCAAAGGGTTACCATTATACATGGATGATGTTGATGCATAAATGATCTTCTTCACACCATTGTCAGATGCAGCTTTCATTACATTCATGAAGCCGATCATATTCACCTCCATCCCCAGTTTTGGTTGTTCCTTTAACATTGGAGACGAGCTCATGGCAGCGTTGTGAAAGACATAATCGCACTGCTTGCATAATTTGTTCAAAAGCGTTACATCCATTATAGAACCCTTGACAAATTCAACACCATAGTCATCAACGTTCTTCTTGTTACCAAAGGTAAGATCATCAAGAACAATAACATCGTGATCTTCACAAATGTTCTCTACAATGTTTGAGCCTACGAAACCGGCACCGCCAGTTAAAAGAACCTTCATTATTTTGGGCATTTCACAATGTAGCAATAAAAAGGTAATGTCAGGTATATCTTTGCTTCACTGGTTTGAGCTTTGCTATGTGAACACCGAGGCCTATCGGTACAAAACCAACTACCAAGAATATCTTAGGAATGAGCAAAAATTCAAAGGTTCTATACTCTTCGTTGATGTTATCCGCGAGCGTTAAAGCGTAAAACATTCCCAGAGGCATCAGTATACCTTGCGCAATGACTATCACACTTGTCACTTTTGGCGCATTCCTCTTTGACAGAAAGTACGTTATAATAACCAAACCAAAACCTGGCAAAGCAAAAAGGAATATACCAACCAACAGAAGCTGCTGTGAGTACAAAATAATGTTAGGACCTTCTATAGGGCGTGAGAGCGCGTAGTAAAATGATAACAAATATGCCACGAACATTGCGTGTAGCCCAAAAGATGCAAGTGCCAGCCCAGTCTCGAGTTTGATATTTATCACGGCTATACAACCTTGTGCTAGGTCATAAATAAGTTATGAAACAATTCATAAGGTCATAAATAAGAGGTTCACTTTGTATATCATGTTATATGCGATGCTAAACCATTGTTGATCGTTTATTCTCTGGGAGAAACTCGGATCTGGTCGAAGAAATTGTCTGCTGATAGATTTTATTATTATTTCGTTATCATTTTGGCCACGCAGGCGTTAATGAGGTAAAGGAATTATTCTCTTATACGATAATCAATGATGAAAATTATGCTTGTGATTTAATAAAGATGACAAAGAACAATTAAGTGTTGCAGAGATCCGTTTCTAAAATAGAAGAATTAACATTCTTTGAAGTTCTACGGAGCAGGCACTCCGCTCGTTCGTAACTAGTAAGCAAGTCGAAGACTGGAAGCTGGAAAAGATTCTAGAGGCGTCCAACAGCGCCCCATCAGCTGCTAATGATGTGATACCTACTAATCAAGACGAGATTATTTTCTTCACCCAGAACTATGTATTACCTGTTCTGAACTATTGTTTATACGGTTCTTAACGAAATTTTCATCATGCCAGCAAGCAAGGAGTCTAGAGAGATAGTACTAAGTGATACCCACCAAGCCAGCTAATTCTTTTCTTGCAGCAGCACCTAATACTTCAGCAGAACTCTCAGGTCTAACATTGTTCAAGTAAATACCGAAACCACGTTCAAGGCCCGACCATGTTGACAATTGTGGGTATACTTCTATATGCCAGTGCAGCTGCCTGCTATTCTTTTTTTCTGGCGATAGGTGGAATACGATATTGAAAGATGTATCCTTCATTGCTTTAGACAACCCACCTAGTGTGGCTCGCAGTATTAAGGCAAGATCGTTGATCTCCTTCTGTGTTATCTTCGAAAACAATGTTATATGCCTCTTAGGGCAGAGCCAAAATTCATATGGATATGTTGGTGCCCATGGGCATAATGCAAGAAAGCTGTCCGTAGCAAGAACCTGCCTTGGACCACTTGATTCAACCTTAACTACATCACAAATCGGACATAACCCCCTTTCGTTTATGTATATATGCGTTGATTCCGCTTCCTGTTCTATAAGTGGTGGTATAGTAGCAAACGTAACAATATCTAGATGTGGATGATCGAGATAAGAACCAGCATTCTTACCATAGTTCATGTATACGGAGACATAAGTTACGCCCTTCTGAGTGTAAAGCCACCTTACTCTATCTTGAATAACAATCAGCACGTTTGCCCATTGTTCAACCGAAATATTCGAAAGTTTCCCCTTATGCTCTGGAGCAGCAACTACGACGTAATGATAGCCATAGGCTGGCTCGCTGTACAACGGCTTTTCACCGTAAACTCTCTCTTCAGAAGTGTTTACCGCTGGTTCGCTACTCGGAAATACCCGAACGCACCAGTTTCCTACGTAATTTTCTTCACTGTCAGAAAGTCTCTGTAACATACCATCCTTCTGCACAAGTGCAAGGATCGCAGGCGGTGTCATCTTTTCATTTCCAGGACAGTATGGACACTTACCATTGGAAACATTCTTTTCTACAGTGTTCTTTGGTATTATAACAAATCTCTCAAGAACATAATCCTTTCTAAGTTCTGCCATCCCACCTATTCCTCTATGCATTGAAATTTAAGAGTATCCCTTGCCCGTTTTACAATCAGAACCTCAACAATTGTAAGCTTCAAAGCAAAAATCAAGATAGATTTTGCAAGTATCATTTAGTCATTTTCCCTTTTCCAACTACATAATTTTCTCTGTGTAAAGGAATTCACACTTTGGAACATTGTTATAAAGCTGCTAATGGCAGCTAGTTTATGTTCAAACTCGTTTA
>JAZFZF010000024.1:0-3461 GCA_036443875.1 Nitrososphaerales archaeon | reverse complement strand
CATTTCATCTAATCTCCTTTCATGTTCCTGCTGAATCTCTCGATTTAATTTTCGTATATTATACTCCATTTCTTCATCAACTTATAGGTAGATAATACTAATAGTAGGTTCCTCAAGTATTAAGCATTATGGATTGTCAAATATGTATTTGGTGAACTTATCAATCTAGCAGTATGATTCAGTTATAGGGTTACTGTTATAACCGAAAATCCCAGTATGAAGACAACTGCAGTGGAGCAGATGTTGGTTCCTCCTCTAATAGCCTTTCAGTATCGCTATGGTTTAACAGAACAAAAAATCTAACATCAACTTCATCTGCAATCTGTATCTTAAACGACATATAATTCTAATCAAAATTACATGTAGGCTTAAATAAGATTATTTAGATTTATAAATATTGAAGATAGAAATCAACCAAGGGCGTCGCTGCCTATACTGCAACAAATTACTATCTTCCAAAGAACTCTCAACACACAATGAAGTTTGCAAGGTCATCAATGAACTGATAGACCAATATGATGCTGCGTTAAAGCCATAACTCTTCGCCCAAGTAAATCTTCCGTAATTATGAATAAACCGGTTGGTATGTTCGGTAAGTATAGAGATCAGAAAATTCACGACCAAGAGCATGCATGTTGTATTAGATCTTCATGAAATGATAGGTTAGGCAATATTCAAAGAATGCACGATGATGATGTGATGAACAAGGTAATATAATCAAAGAAAGATAGATGAAGAAGAAAGCTGGTAACATACATCAGTTCCTGAATTGTACAGGTTATACAGTTGTAATGTAATTGGGAAACAATTGTCAATAACTGTATGACCCTCTGAAAGAAGATTAACGTAATGTAAAGGTAGCGTATCTACTCGTAATCGAAGTAATAGTATATGGAAAGGTTGAGTTATATGGTGGATGCCAGAATTTAGCTGTTCTGCTGAGAATAATTATAGTATCAGAATCATAGTACTAAGAAGGAGTGAGGCAGAAATCATACAAGATGTATAGCTGTGCAGGGTTGGAGGAAAGAGAAGTAAGTATGTTCAAGGAACGTTGTATATATGCTAATGAGTTGAATTACCAAGGACCACAACTAGTTATAGACCATCTGTAGCTGGCAAAGTCCTACTTTCAGGAGAGATGTATATGCGAGTACACTAATCAAAGGGGAGGATACATTAAATAATTATATGGTTGTGCGGGTTAGACAGCCAAAGAACGGTGAAATAAATATATTGGTGAAAAATAATGAAAGGTAAATGTTCTGACTGTGATCATGATATCGACATACACGACTATAAAATTGGATGTAAAGAAGATGGATCATCTGGTATCTGTCCTTGCTTGAATATTACTGAATACAAGTATGTCGATGATGTTCATGGCGTAGCACTGGGAATGTAAAAAATGTGGAATAAGGATCTTTGACTTTGATACGGTAAAACATTCAAATCTACATAACACTAAACCTGCTAATTCTGATGTTAAATGAAGTTGTGAATATCATTACAAGTACATATGCCTAGTATTTTGAACCCATGAAAACCCTTCAGCTAGCTCTCTCGAGTATATTCTTCAATGAATTTCGATACCAGGCAAGGTAAACAAAAGACAACCACCATTCATCACTATTTCTTGCCAATTCAAAAGGAAATCTAGTTAGAGAGGAGAATCTTACTTGTTTGAGGTTTTATGGGAATAGGGAATGAAATTCCCTTTTTCATCCACAGTTAAAAGAAACAAGTTCTGTGTATAGATGAAATATGGAAAGATCGTTCCTTCAGCGTTTCGGGGAATTCCTTAAATCAAAACCATTGGTAACAATAAATGATGAGTCTAAACATGTGCAAGTGTTGTGTAGCAATAATCGGACTCGCATCATTTGCTATAGGGGTAGTGGTCGCTCCTATTGTAACTACAGCAATTCAACCAGCAAGCGTAGAACAAATTAGAACTGATGAGGTAGAGAAATCCAGCAGCATAGTAACCGATGAGATAGAGAGGCTTAGTAAAGAGATAGTAGAAATCAAGAACCAACCAGATGAGGTACAACCTGAAGTCACTAAGGACATAGCAAACTTGAAAAGGCAGGTACAAATTATAGATGAAAGGATTGAAAGCTTACGCAATTTATCTGAAGATACAGATGGACTTGAGAAAGAGATTGCAGGTCTAAAGACACCACCGCAGCCAGCATCACTATCAGCATCTCTCGACCGGTCTGAGTATAGAGCAGATGATTTATTGGTTGTGAATGGAGTTGGATTACCAAACAGATCGGTCAAGATCTTTTTGATAGACTCGAATATTGCTATTAGCGAAGGATCAACCATATCCGACTCGTCAGGGGAATTTACATTTACAGTACAGCTGTCTAGTTTGGCAGACGGCAACTATATCATGCAAGTCATCCAGGAAAGTGATGTAATAGAGGAGCCATTTAGAATAGTATCACCATTAATTCAGACTGAAGGATTAATTCAGACTGAAGGCTTTACACTTACAACAGATAATAGGGAATATTTGCGAGGTGAAAAGGTTCTGTTCAATGGCATCACTGATGCGAATACATGGGTTGACTTCGACATATTTGACACTAATGCTGTACAGCTTGTCAGAACTTCGACCTTATCTGATGTCAATGGGAGATATAGCCTTGAGTACAAGATTGCCTCAAATGTTGTTCTTGGTGAGTATGAGGTTAAAGCAACTGCGGGAGATAAGCAGGTTAGCATCAAATTCGCTGTTGTCTTGACCAAGACATCATCGCCATCAACATCCAGTAACCTAACAATTGAGACTGACAGATCCACATACAACACAGGGGATTTTGTGACTGTAAAGGGGAAGGGTATTGCAAACGAGAAGGTTACAATACTTGTAAAACCCCCCGCGGGGGATAACTTGTTGCTTACAGTGGACGTTGATGGCTCTGGAAACTATAGAATCATCTTTGCTATAAAGCAGGATGCCTTTGGAGGACAGTGGGAGCTTACAGCAAAACAGGAAGATACTACAACAATTAACATTACGATAATTTGATATGCATAAAAGAAGAGCATACTGCTGACATATATGGAAGGTCTATGACTGGTGCTTTTGTTGTACCAATTGTAATTCTTGCTGCGCCAAGTTAGGTAGATGTTCAATTTGTATCTATAAGGAAGAAAAAGCACACAAACGAAGTATTGAAAAGCAATCATCAAGACGTAGTAAGCCGAATAACAGTTCTGGTCATGATGTGCACTCATTAACGGAGGATGAAATGATTTGCTAGTATCCTTCTAGATAAAATTATTAATTGTCTACCTTCGGGTCATATCTACGGTTAATTATTGAGAAAAGAGAATGATCTACTTTTTGACTTTAACCAGGCATGTTTTTATTCCATTGATCTTATCTTATGCCATGGATCTGCAAAATTATTTGCGAAATGTGTTTAACGTATATGGAGTAAGCA
>JAZFZF010000023.1:0-4723 GCA_036443875.1 Nitrososphaerales archaeon | reverse complement strand
TTGTTCAGTCCTCTCTTTCGAGTTAACATGTTTAAGATACCATTGCACATCCTGATCCATAGTGTATAGTATATTATGAGAGGCTTCTCTGACCCTAAGTTTATCCATAGCTGTCGTTGTGTCTTCTATTACATGTTGCAATCGACTAAGTATCCATCTATCTTCAAGTTCTAATTGGTCTAAATCTTTCTTTGTGAATCGCATACACATATTATATATTCGTTCAAGTCTTTCTCTAATTCCCTTCACTGCGTCAAGTGTAAAATTTGCATCTTGAAGTAGTTCAGCAGCTAGCAACATAGACATCCTTATAGCATCAGCACCATACTCCCGTATGGCACTTCTTAACGGAATTATGTTGCCCATTGATTTCGACATCTTCTTACCTGCCATTAGAACACTCCCATTAACTACTATCTGCCTAGGCCATTTTGATTGCGTAAAGATAGCCGTATGATTGAAGATGAAGAATGTGAGATGGTTTGGGATCAAATCCCTACCAGAATGTCTTGCATCTACTGGGTAGAAATATTCAAAATCATCTCTAATTCTACTTAGTAATTCAACGGAGATATTGCACGATTTTGCCACCTCATCAGCATTGTGGTTACCTAGCAAAATATAATCAAAAAAAAGATCGTTCAATTTACTATTGTCTAATGTGTTATCGTTAATGTATTTTGCAATTATATAATATGCAACGTATATTACAGAATCGGAAAGACTCTCAATTATCCACTCTTTGTCCCATGGTAATCTTGTTCCCAGCCCAGATTTTCTGGCGCATGCTCGTTCTTTTAGCCAATCAACTGTATAATTGAATTCTGGCCTTATCTCATCGGGTACCAGTTCCATTGAGTCTATACATTCGTGCGTCCGGGACTTCCAGTTTAAATCGGAGTAATTGATGAACCACTGATCGTTTAGCAACTTTACAACACATTCGGTACCACACCTGCATTTTACTGGTTTTATCAGCTCAAGCATTACGTCAGCAAATTTATTTTGCAATGTGAACTTCTTCACTTCATCCCTGGCTTTTACCACATTCATCCCAGAATACTGCATAGTATTGTCCAACATTCTACCTTTGTAGAACTCATGCGAGTATATATCCAAAGTAGCATCTTCCAGTTTAGGATCGTTCTGCGTCTTTATTTTGAGTTTGTTGATCACAACTAATGCTGGCACATCATAGTATCCCTCAGACTTGATTATAACAATAGGTTTTACAGCTTCCAACTGATCATCATCAATTCCATAATTTTCTAGTAGTACTTTATTCTTCTTTAGATCTTCTAGAGCCTGATAGTCATACGGCGCATGTGCAGGTACAGACATAACAATACCAGTCCCATCTTTGGGTTCAACAAACCCTGCTGGGAATATTGTAATAATTCTATTCACTAGAGGAGCTGTAACCTTTTTACCAACGAGTTCCTCTCCCCTCAACTTGCTTTGCACCTCAACATTCTTGTTCAAGAAGCTTAATTTTTCAAAACATTTACTGCTAATTATCCAGCTTTCATCTTCTATCTTGGCCCGGACATATTCTGCTTCTGGGTTTATCCACAAATTAGTCACTCCGAAAATCGTTTCTGGTCTTAATGTAGCAGTTAGAACCTTGTATCCTTCAAGGTCGAATTTTATAAGTGTGTATTCTGTAAATTCTGGCTCGACATCGCCTATAGTATCATGTTGGCTTACCGGGTTACCATCGTTGGGGCACCATCCCACTGGGTGCGAACCCTGTACAACAAGGCCCTTCTCTTTCAGCTTTCTGAACTGCCATCCTATGAATTTCGTGTAAGCATCATCGATCGTAGTGAATTCTCTTCTCCAGTCGATGGCATAGCCCATCTCCCACATTCCTTGCTTGATCTCATTATGAAAATATCTGGCTATATTAACTGGGTCAGTAAAACCTTCAATATCTTCTTCAGGAACTTTGTATAGTTTAATGAAAGCATCAATTAAATCACGATCTTTCGCCAATACACGCTTCGACATTGCGAGAATAGGGGTACCAGTATAATGGAAGCCCATGGAGAATAACACATTATAACCTTGCATGCGCATGTATCTAGCATGTACATCAGCTAGAGTGTACGTTCTGCCATGGCCTAGGTGCTGCGGAGAATTGGGATATGGATATGCGACAGTCACAAAATACTTTTTCTTGCCTGCTTGTGGTTCGGTTTCAAATAATTTCTCTTCATCCCATCGTTTCCGCCACTTTTCCTGTATTGCATTCCATTCTAGTAACATAGTAATTATCACTTGCAGAGAAGTTCCTCTATGAAAAGGAGAGCATCCTTGAGCATTTCAACAGATTTTCCTCCCCCTTGGCCAAATCTATCATCCCCCCCACCAGACCCGCCAAGTGTGCTGGCTATTTGCTTGGCTATTGTACCCGCTCTCACGCCATTATTCCTAGCCTCTTCTCCAGCAAATACTATAACGCGAATTCCCTGCGCTTTCGATATCAACGCACAATAGATCAACGAGGGTTCAATAATGATCGCCTGCTCACCCAAAGCTATATGATACTCTTCATCTAGTTCTTCTTCATATATGCTGTATAGTTTTAATATACCAAAATGTTTTGTATATTGGATGATATCTTTTGCAAGTATAGGTGCTAGCTTCTTTACTGCAACCTTCAGTTTCTTCCTAGACTCATCTGCCTCATTCATAGTTTTTTGAAATGACTCTATTAGTTTTTCTTTGCTCGCCCCCAGAAATTGAGCTATTTTATTCAACTGTTCCTCCTGTTTTTGCACATAATCTAGTGCTGCCTGACCAGCAACAAATTCCAGTCTGACAACACCGTCCTGTATTCGTTCTGCTTTTATGATCTTCAACATGCCAATCTCTCCCGTCCTCGCAACATGAGTTCCCGCACACGCTTCGATATCCCATCCCTCAACATTCACGATTCTAATCTGGTTACTAGGCACATAACCACCTTGATAGATCCTGAAACTATAGAGTTTTTCTGCTTCGTTTCTATCAAATATCTTTATTGTAACTGGAAGGTTTGCCTGAATGGTATTGTTGGCAAATCTTTCTATTTTTATTATATCATCATGCGTAAGGGACGAGTGATGTGTTATGTCTAGCCTTGCATAGTCTTGCTCCTTGAATGCCGAATGCTGCCATACCCATGAACCCAGAGCGTTCCGCGCTGCAGAATTCAAAACATGTGTTGCAGTATGATGTCTCATTATAAGCCCTCTTCTGAGAGGATCAACAATACATTTTACGATTGAACCTTCCTTGAGGTTTGTATTAGTTACCTCGTGTAATATTACATTACCCTCCTTCACAACATCCTTAACAACGACATCGGCAATCCTTCCATGATCTGGTTCCTGACCTCCTCCCCTTGGATAGAAAGCAGTTCTGTCAAGTACAGCATACTTTCCAATTATCTGTACAACCTTTGCTTCAAACTCTGTCATATTTTGATCTTCGTAGAACAGCAGTCTTGTAGGTTCAATGTTATCTGTACCCGCGATGGGCTTCGGTGTTTGCTGCAGTGTGTGCTCAGGGTGAAGTGCAGCTAGCTTTGTGTAAAAATTCGATGGTATACTGGTTATGACACCTTGCTCTTTCAGGAAATCAGGTGTTATCCCATCTGATTCATAAAATTTTATCAACTCTTCGTCGCCCAATTGTTTCTTTCCTTTAGCAAGATTGCTTACAATTGATTTCATTCTTTCGATTGACTCATGATATCTGTTTATCTCTATGCCTAGAATAGTTTTCACTTCATCCCTGTGTTCTTCCAGCTCCGGGTAAATAGTCTTCAAATAATCAATCTGCATATCTGCGACGTCTTCTAATTTGATGTTCCATCCTAGTCTATGTAGTGTGGCAAGTGCACGTCGTAATATAACACGTAGGTTATATCCACCACCAACATTGCTTGGCAACGCACCATCAGATATAGCGAACAGCAAGGTTCTGGTATGATCCGCTATTGTGTATACGGCCTCCATCGGCATCACCATCTTCTCTAACTCTTCATAACTCAACTTGAATTCCTTCGCAGCAATCGATTTGAGTTCTCTGATACTTCCTATATCTTCTAGCCTACTTGAAATGATAGTCAAGTATTTCGATAGAATTTCGTTATCAAAATCCGCACCAACCCTCTCACATAGCTGGTTTATTACAGGACCAAAGCAGCAGTCGTAACTTGTTGGCGTTCCCATAGTTATCCATGCAAAGCGTTCTAGACCTGCACCCATGTCTATGACTCTTTCCCTCATTTTTTGATAGTTTTTCGGCGTTCCTTCAAATTCAGTAAAAACAGCATTACCAAGTTCAAGACCTCTTACAAAATATTCAAGTGAGTATCCAAATGCGCCGTAGCCAAGCCATACGTCTTCAACAAAAACTATTTCTTCCTTATTTATTCCCAAACCTTCTGTAAGCATAGCGTAATCCAGTTCAATACAACGATCCTTCCAGTATCCCTGTTCATTTGCAAGACTGTGCTGACCGATCATGCAGAATGAGGTATAGTGTTTCCCACTTACACCGACATTTTCAATGTCGTTAAATCGCAAACAAACCTGTGGTACAATCAGAGGGTTGGCCGGAAATTGAAAAACGACTTTACCGCCAATAACGCGTTGAAAGTCAACTATGGATGCAACAGTGAAAAACAGATCTTCGCGCCATCTGCAAACAACAGGATATCTCTTGATGCTTG
>JAZFZF010000022.1:0-2938 GCA_036443875.1 Nitrososphaerales archaeon | reverse complement strand
CAAACCGCTTCGACGAAAACAACAATCAAACCAACACATCATACGTCTCCACAGCCTGAGTCTAAACCGGGAGAGGGTGGTGCCAAGTCAGATGATTCGGATGAAAAAATTATACCAAATCTGGATTGGATTAAACCCGGTACCTTTGTGGACACTAGTTGGCAATTAACTGTCCCGTGGAGAATTACTGAAGGGGGAGTTACGGTTGTAGAAACGACGCAGAGGGAAATGAAAGTAAGATCGCAGATTGTCCGAGTAGAGGGAAACACAATTTGGGTTGATTATTCTGCTCAGTTTAGGGCGTTTCTCATAACAGAAGAAGATATGAAGAAGCAATTGACGGATTGGAAATCTTTCCCTGAGATCGTCGAAGGAGAGAGCACATTTGACTCACCAGATCCTGGGTTATTTTTTATTAAACCAGATGATATGAAGAGGTTGCTAGATGGTGAAAGTGTAGATTTGCTCGCTGAAAACGTAGATTTGCGGATTCATGTTTATTCCGTTTTTGAAGACGATTACCCGTATTTCATGTACACATGGACAGAAGACTTGTAGGTAGGGGCGGAAAGATATTCTGTATACAGATTAGCGGATCCTTCTGAGGAATACATATTTCACGTTCATCCTCAGACTGGATTAGTTTTGAAACAAACGGTTAGTCTAAAAGTTCCTGGGGAGCCTACCACGTCACCATCACCTCGATATGCTACTGTAGAATCGTTCCCAGGTTCTGGATTTATCATCTTGGAAGACACCAACGTAGATTTGTCGCAACAGACCTCAGAACCAATACTTCCCATTCAGCCTGGTGGAGAATGTCTTATCGCAACTGCTGCCTTTGGCAGCGAACTTGCCCCGCAAGTACAATTCCTGAGAAATTTCAGGGATACACACATTATGTCAACTCTTGCCGGTTCAAGTTTTATGAGCGTATTTAACATTTGGTACTATTCATTCAGTCCATATGTTGCCGATTATGAAAGAGGACAGCCGTGGTTGCAAAATACAGTCAAAACATCCATCTATCCGTTGATCACCATTTTGCAGACATCGGAAAAGGCAAATTCTTCAATTGACGGTGAGTATGGGGTAGTGGCTGCTGGATTTATTGCTAGTTTCATGATAGGTGCACTATACTTCTGGCCATTCGCAATCTCTATCAGACGAGTTCGCACTACTCGATTCAACTACAAGCTTGCTCTCACTATGATCGCAGTTGTATTTGTCGGTATAATCAGTTCGTTAGCATCAGGCAATGAATATGCTTTGATGGTAAGCACATCATTGTTTGTATTAACGTTAGTTTCAGTCTCAGCAGTGCTATCTGCAAAATTAATCGTAACAGTATTCAATACTGTTGGTAGTATGATGGCAAAAGGAGATGTGAGGTCGAGGGTTTAAAGGCTATGGCTGGAAAAAAACACGAATAGCAGCTCTATTGACGGCGTTACTTGGTATCATCGGCATCTTGGTTATAGGTCACCTCTATTTAGGTAGAAGAAGAAAAGGATTAGCATTCCTCATCGGTGGCATCATGGGTTCTAATTATTATTCAAGTCGCTGTTTCAGTATTCCTTCCATTTCAAGGAATGGGTTATACAGGATCAACTCTTGACACATTGCCTCATGGATTCGCTGAGACAATGATCGCTTTTATGGTAGTCATACCGGTTATCTCGATAGCATATTTTGGCGTCTGATATGGCAAATCATTGATGTATATAAAATTGCGAAACGACAACGAACCTAACCAGTGATCTAACTGACTGGAATGACATAACCAAGTTCACCTCCCATGCGAAATCGATGCCACTAGCTATCCTGCTAGTTATTGAACGGTTGATGCTTCAGCCCGATCGTGATTTCCATTCAAGCCTCTTATACTTTCTTTCAACCATCTCCTTGTTCATGGCTCATTGTTCATGAGCATATATCATATTATTACCAGGAGTTCTTTTACAGTAGCAACCTTGATGTTGGAGTATCTGTGTCAGATTTAAATTCAGGGCTTATCCAACAAATAACACAAAAATAGATCGTTAGCTGTGAGGAAAGCTTTTGGAATGTCTCAACACATAGAAATTTTTATATTCAAAAATTTTGATTGGTTATAATTCTCAGAACTATAAGTTGAATACCATGACTACAATTTCAAACTAGTTTTTCTCCTTATCGATTAAATATTCGTTCAAAAGTGTATGCGCAGGATTTTTTTCAAACCACTTTAATGTGATATTTGAATCAGAGTCAGCTAATTGTTTCCGGATTTCGCTAAGACGGGGATTGGTGCTCGGGGTATCCTTAGAGTCTTTATTTGCTTCAGATACAACTGATTGATGATCACAAATTATTGTAAATCGCTTCAACCTGCTCTTTAGTTCATGAATAGCAAAAAGTATAGCTTCATACTCTGCATCATCTGTTTCTTTCGCATCAACTTTTTCCACTCTTTTGAGTTCTTCGACACCGCGTACCACGTAAGCTACAAGCGCATTTTTTGTCATATTCTGGTCGTGCATACCCAGAATTACCGTGTCAACATATACATCATAATTCTCATCTTGCAAATCGTTTCTCCTCTGCCAATCTTTTAGGGTTATTAAAGTTTTGATTTATTCTCTGATATAGTCAATCATCAACTAGAATTGGCGAACGATAATTATACTTGCTGGAGGGAAGAAAATAGTCTAGATGTGCTAGGCTGGTATTGTCGGAGTTATAATATGGGGAACGGGAAGAAAGATAGAACGCACATTAAAAAGGACGATCGTTGACCTGCCGATAGCGGATCAAATTTTGGGTTTTTACCGTAATGACTTGACCTAACTTTAAACCAGACGGAATGTATAATTATGCATAGACACGGTTCATAAGGAGAAAGTGTCAATAATCTCTCATAATCATTTTATAATGAGCATTTGTTGTCATATCAAAA
>JAZFZF010000021.1:0-5165 GCA_036443875.1 Nitrososphaerales archaeon | reverse complement strand
GTTAGCATTATCACTTGCTCTAGCCGTGATGTTATGTGTGCCTTGAGACAATTGGGTCAAAGTCATGTTCCAAGTTAAGGTTGTGCCGTTTGCAGGAGTGATTGTAGGGCTACCTTGGGATATATTATCAAGAAAAATTTCAACAGATGATACCTCCACATTATGTGTTACATTCCCTGAAATGCTTACATTTGCTATACCGAGGTTTGCACCATTGAGAGGCTCCGTAATACTGATTGTAGGCACCGTAGTGTCTACCACTACCTGTCCTATCACGAACAAGTCTCCCGGTATAAGTAGAATTGCGCAGATTGTGGCTGCGATACCTATTTGGAAAAGCCTCTTCTTGTTCATTGCTGTCCCTTCAGAGTTTCAAATGTACAAAGTTAAGGAACTCTGTCAAGAGAACGGAACTTGGGAGAAATTCAAACGGGAACAAATGTTCCGAACTCGCATCAAGTTGACAGAAGACTCATCTTATGAACATATGTTGCGTGGAAAAACCGTATGGCGCCCTGGCCGGGAATTTCCGATCATCAATGATCTTTTGAACCCGGGCCGCAGCCGTGACAGGGCCACATACTAGGCCAGGTTTTATGAGCATTTCTTTGTATTCGCTCTCTATACTACCAGGGCGCTTATATACTGCCATTGAGTTCACACTTTAAAGTTTTCGTATACGTCAAGGATGTACTATATGCAAGTTTGAAAGAAAGCCATCGGATTTTATGACAAAATTTAGACGGCAACAATGAAGCAAACGTCAAGATTTACGTTTCCACGGACTATTGCTATGATTGCAATAAAAGCAAAATGCTTCCTGGATTTCAGTGAATTACAGCGAACATAGACACAAATTTCATTAAATTGTTCTGGATTGAGAAATGAGTGGTGTACTGTTTTTGTTTTTGGACTTCTTGTATCTTCTACAGGTATGTTAATGGTAGTACAGATAATTGTTATAACGGAAATATGCAGATTTTAACAATCTAAGTTATGGGAACGATAGGAATTCCATTTACAGAAGAGATGTATGGAATGATAGTAAGGGAAGCGAAGAGGAGGAATATACAGACAGAAACATTGCTGAAGATATGGATATTGGAAAGAGACAAGGCTGAATCAAGCAAGATTCAACATGTAGCAAATGATCCTTTTACAGATATAATTTTATTCCCTTTGAAGCTCGCTTGCATAACAACTGAATCTGCTAAAGTAATGATAAGTATGCTGGTGGGGAGGCTTTTACGCTTAAGTTGAGACTCTTCTTATGAAGAACATCACCTATAACTTCCCTTACTAGTGTAACTTCCTCCTCCGTGCAGCTTTTCAGGAAATCTTCTGCAAGATAACTCTTCTCATCCTTGCTACCTGCCCTATCATACGAGTCTCTAAAGATCAGGAAACGTTCGATGAAGTCTCCACCTGTGTCAGTCCTTTCCATGACGAAGGATTACTGATTTCATTTATTGTTAGTATAGGCAATGCTTCTTAACAAGATTGATCGTATCCACTATCTGAAGTTGTTTGGCAGAGCATAAAGGTGCTCTGCCTATCGGGGGCCATGGTACGTACATTTGTCATACAGATGTGGGGCTTCTACCCTCAATATAAGCAGAGAACATTAAAAGAATATGTATGTTAGCAACGAAACAGACTTGGAGGACATCATCTTTCCTTTAAATCCGTATCCTTGCCTATCTTGCCCAGTTCTGCCAAAAGTGCCGCCAGCTGTATGTCAGGATGTGCCCCTGAAACAAGTCTGTAATCGCATTCAGCCAGTGCAGAAATCACCTCAGCGCTTGAGGTCTTTAGCTTTTGCACCTCTTCGTTCGCATACCTTAAGAAATCGCGTTCCGACATGCCGTAAACTTTAGTTAATTCTACAAGTCTCGTTCTGGCCAGCTGAAACTTTCCACTTAATGCCAGTTTTACAATCTCTCCAACCCTTGCCCTTTCAGATATCCCCACTGCTACGTTAACGTTTGCGACATTGACAGCGCCCATACTTGCAGCTGCCTGCAGTACGTTGATAGAATGACGTAGATCACCTTCCGTAGCTTCGTGGATCAATGACAATGCTTTGGCATCGCATTTCACCTTCTCCTTCTTGCATATACCTTCTAGATGTTTTACGACATCCTCTTCCCTCAAATTGGTAAACCTGAATATTACACACCTGCTCTGTAGGGGCTCTATTATCTGCGACAGATAATTACATATCAGAATGAACCTGGTTGATCTGGCATTGTCTTCTATTATCCTTCGCAAAGCTGTTTGCGCATCGCCAGTCATTTCGTCGGCTTCGTCAAGTATAACTATCTTGACGGGTATTTTGGAAGAAGCCATGGTACTGTATCGGGCAAACATCTTTACACGCTCTCGAACCATGTTTATTCCTCGTTCATCAGAAGCGTTCAGTTCCAAGGTGTAGTCCTTCCAGTAATCTCCTAAAACTGCCCTTGCTACGCACAGTGCTAGAGTAGTCTTGCCCACACCCGGAGGTCCAGAAAACAACATGTTGGGCATCTCCTCTGGATTTGCTGTAAGATTTCTTACAGCACCCATGATAGATTCTTGGTTGGTAACGTCGTCAAGTTTCAACGGTCTGTACTTCTCTACCCACATCAGATTTTGAATCTCCATTATTGAGCATCATATATCCCCTTTGGGCTGATTAATAATTTGCTATTGATCAAAGACATTAAATGTATGCTGCCAGGAACATTAGGTGTGGATATTAATCAATTAACCAAAGTGTACAATGTCGGTCATATGCTTGAAGATGTAAAGGTTAGATTCAAGAAGGACATTAAAATCGACATCTTCAGCATTTCTATAGAGGCCAAAGAGAATGATTTACAGAATATACCCAGATGGCTTGCAAGTCTATTACAGGAGAGTGGTATTATAGAAATTCACATACAGGACATGAGCGTCGACCTTTTGCGTGCGTTAAGCAGGGAGAGAATAGTAGGTATGGATCAGCTTTCTGCCATAAAATCCGACTTTTACGTACGTTTGAATGCGTACATTGAGACTGGGGAAGGTGTTGAGGGCGAAAAACTGAAAATATCCATGCAGGATTTGGTGTTATTGAGACTGGGCAAGATCATTCACCTTGCACGGTCCGCCCCCATGAACGCGGATCTGGAACAAAAATTAACCTATGAGGAAAAAACATTATTCCAATTGATACATAAAGCCTCAACTGATTTCAAGGGTTGTGTTCTTGGTGGTAAGAAATGACTGAACAGACGCATACTAGGTTTTCAGAGGAACTTGAGTTCTTCCTGAAGAGCTTCAAGGACAAGAACGGAGTGTACAAGTACAGGGAGAGGATAGGACAGATGAAGGCTCTTAATCAGAAATCGCTCCTGGTAGATTACAATGATATTCTGGCATACAACCCAGCTATAGAAAATAGGCTTAGAGAAGAACCTGATGATGTTTTGCGTGCTTTCGGAGAAGCACTTTATTCCACATTGAAGCTAGAGCATATGGATTATGCTGAAAGGATCAAGGAAGATACCAGGATAAGGATCGGCAACTTTCCTGGACAAAGAACGTTAAGGGATTTAGACGCAGAACTTATCGGTAAGCTGGTAAGTGTTTCTGGCATGGTTGTCAGAGCTTCTGAAGTGAAACCCATGGCCGATCGGGTTGCGTTTAGATGCCCAGAAGATCATATCCAGCTTGTGGAGCAAAAAGATCTTGAGATCAAAAAAACAATTCACTGCACTGTTTGCCAGAATGATGCAGAAATTGATCTTGTGAAAAGCAAGTTTGTCGATTTTCAAATTGTACGAATGCAGGAGTTACCAGAAGATCTTCCGCCAGGTCAGCTGCCGCATTATTCAGACATTATGCTGACGCATGACCTTGTTGATAATGCCAGACCAGGTGACAGAATAATTTTGACAGGTATAGTTAGGATAGAACAGGATTATGAAAATTTAAGAACTAAGACCAAGTTGTTCAGACTGCGATTACAGGGCAATAATATAGAATTCTTTGGTGGAAGGGCTGGTGACAAGGATATTAGAACAGCTGAAAGGTTTGCCATTACTACAGAAGATGAAAACGAGATAAAGCGCATTGCAGAGGGCCCGGGGGCATATGAAAAATTAATCGTATCAATTGGACCGCATATTTATGGACATGATATAATCAAGGAGGCAATTTTGCTCCAGATAATAGGTGCTCCAGCACGTGAACTTGAAGATGGCACGAAGATAAGAGGTGATATCAATGTATTCTTGGTTGGAGATCCGGGAACGGCGAAAAGTGAGCTGTTAAAGTACGCTGCCAGAGTTGCGCCTAGAGGTATGTATACTTCGGGAAGGGGTTCTACTGCTGCTGGGTTGACAGCTGCGGTAATTCGTGATAAAAGCGGTATATTGATGCTTGAGGCGGGTGCTGTGGTGCTGGGAGATCAAGGTCTTGTATGCATAGACGAGTTCGATAAGATGAAGCCTGAGGATAGAAGTGCATTACATGAGGTTATGGAACAGCAGACGTGCAGCGTTGCAAAGGGCGGCATCGTTGCTACGTTGAACGCAAGGACATCCATACTTGCAGCTGCAAACCCACTGTTGGGAAAATATGACCCATTTAGAAATATAACTGAAAATGTTAACCTCCCTATTCCACTGTTAACTAGGTTCGACCTTGTCTTTGCAATCCGCGATGAACCTAAGAAGGAATCTGATTCGCATATTGCGAGGCATATACTTGGCATTCATAGAACAGGTATGTATGCGGTTGCGCCAATGCTTGACATCGAAATGCTCGGCAAATACCTTGCACATTCAAAGCGCATTGCTCCTGTCCTAAGTGAAGAAGCTGAAGATAAGATCTTCGACTATTACCTTCAAATGAGGAATGTTGAATCTGAAGATATGATAACGGTCACTCCCCGACAGTTGGAGGCTCTAGTTAGATTGGCAACTGCACGTGCTAGATTGCTGCTAAAGGATAAAGTTGATACAAGTGATGCAGAACGGGCGATCTATCTTGTGAGCAATATGTTGCACACTGTAGGCGTAGATGTAAGAACAGGGAAGGTGGATCTCGGTGTTATGCATGGAATGCCGCAGAGCGAGAGATCGAAGATGCAGATGTTTTATGATGTATTTAATGCATTATCGGGTCAAGATAAAAAC
>JAZFZF010000020.1:0-3124 GCA_036443875.1 Nitrososphaerales archaeon | reverse complement strand
CAGTAGAGGTACTGTTGCGCGTAACCTGCATAGGCACCAAAATATTCACGCATTCTTGATGAAATCTTTTTGTATACCTTCGGCGTAATTTTTTCGCTTTCTAACTCCTCAAACATATGTGAGTAATACTTCATAATTGTTCTGGCTATCCATACATCTATTGGAAACGAATCAGTCTTTTCAAGAGAAAATAAAAGGATGCAATCTGCCACCTTCTGTCCTATTCCCAAAACATCCATCAGCTCTTTCTTTGCATTGTTATAATTTGTGTGTTTAAGATAATCAAAATCTATTTTCCTGTCTAGCACCGCTCTTGCAGCTCTCTTTATGAACTCTGCTCTGTAACCAACGCTACACATACAAAGTTCGTTTATGCTCGCATCTGCTAGTTCCTTGGGTTCCGGGAAGCCGTGAAACTCAAAATTGTCATATTCTATTTTCTTTCCAAAGTTTATGCTCATATTTGTAAGCATGCGCTTTATCATGGATATGCTAGTATTGGTAGCGCACATAAAGGAGATCAAACACTGATAAGGGTTCTGTCTCATTATACGTAACCCCACCAACTTTGACAAGGCGTCTTTCATGACAGCATCTTTTGATATCGTCTTGTATATGTAATGCAGATCATCTTCAAGCCCAAAAAATCTCTTACAATCAATCGTTTCTGGGTAAGAGGAGTAATCTAGCCCATTGTTGCTTCTTGATACCTTGATTACACTATTTCCTTCAATACCATACCAAGACCCCTTCACTTTATTCCAGAGGAAGACCTGACCACTCTCAATTGTAAGGTCTACATTCAAGTATGGAACCTTATTCATCAGCACACTGTATCCATATTAGCAGATGCTTTTAAACAGATTACAGTTCCTTTGATACTGTTAACTTTCAGTAACAAGTAGGTTCCTGAGACTCATTGATTTCGAAGCGTCGCGAGATCCCTGTTAAGCGCATCTATTATCCTTTGAATCTCCTTCGGTGCGCATTGTAAGCAGTAGCGCTGGAATGAGCTTGGGAGCGTGAAATACTTCTCTCTATACGCGATCACCTTTCTGCAGGCAGTACAGGTAGGCGGCTTGTCAGCATTGAGATTCTTGATGAACATATATGATGATGGAAGGATACATGGATATATTATTTCTACCAATGATAGTTGACGATGCTAGATCGCCACTACATACGTACATTAAATGTTAATGACTAATGGAAGACGACTCTCCGATTCTTGGGTTAGCAATAGATATTAAGAACATTAAATGAGGGCATTTATGCCAAAGCAGATCTTTAGCAAGGACGATTTCATAAAACTGGCAGATGGTGCTATTGAATGCTTGGTTGTAAGGAGGAAGGATGAGGTGAAGATCAAGCTGCGACTGTCGAGGATGCTGTACGTATACGTCACAAACGCATCAGAAGTCGATGAGATCCTGAAAGAAATAAAAGTTAATAAGATCGAGTTTTAGACTGTTATAATCTCTCCAGTATTTGGTGCATGTGCATCAAGACCTAACTTTTCCTTTATATTTTCGGCAAATTTAATACAGGCTTCGCCATCACCATGAACCGTCAAAACTCTTGGACTACCCTTTATCCTTGATATTACTTCAAACAAGTCGCTTCTCCCGGCGTGACCAGAAAAATCAAATCGTTGTATCTCTGCCTTTACCTTCCTAACCTTTCCCTCAATTGTTGCCACGCCTCTTTCCAGCAACGCCCTTCCAGGTGTTCCTTCGCCTTGATAGGAGACCATGGCTATACCATTCCTCTCATTGGTAGCTAACTTTTGAAGGTAGAACACACCAGCACCGCCAACTAGCATACCAGCTGGCGAAATTATAACACATGGCTCCTTCACAGCATTCCTTCTTTCCTTCCAGCCGCTAACCCATTTGGCTTTTGTTATAGCATCAGAAAAGAGTTTAGGATCTCTAATAAAACCCGGATGTTTGGACATGATCTTATTTACTTTAAGTGCCATCCCATCCATCACGATTTTATGTTTAAAGTTTGCCTCCCTCAGAACACAGGCTATCTCCTGTGATCTTTCCACAGAAAATGCTGGTATGAAAAGTACACCTCTCCGCTCAACAACTTCATTGGCAAAATGCACCAACTCTCTCTCCGATTCTTCCCTTGGATGGTGCTCGTCCATTGAGTATGTACTTTCCATTATAATTAGATCGATATCTCCTACATCCAGATCTGCAGTTCTAAGCATCCTTGAGCCTCTAGCGCTAATATCTCCAGTATAGAATATTCTCTTACCTTCATGCTCAACAACTATTGTAGATCCGCCAACTACGTGACCAGATTCATATAGTGTAACTGTTGCGCCATTTACGGAAAATGGTTCTCTATAAGCTATAGCCCTCGAGCCTTTCTGCATTGCGAGGAGATCGATATATTCGAATGGAAGGTAAAATCCAGAAATTCTTATCATGTCTTCAATGAGCAAGCTTGAAAGTTCAAAGGTTGGCTGGGTCGCATAGGCAGTTACCCCTTTGGATAGAAATAATGATGGCGTAAAGCCAGAATGATCTAAATGTGCATGCGTTATCACTACAGCGTTAATCTCTTTTGGCTTTACATGCATGGGAAATAGAGGTTCTGGGCGCCGAAGTAACACACCATAGTCTAACAATATTCTAGCATTGTTGACATCAATTAGAAATGCAGACCGGCCGACCTCTTTAGCCGCACCTAGTACTGTTACTTTCAACCTTCATCCAACTACCTCTATTCGTAGACCTTTAAACATTTGCAGTCAGATCTTACTTTTGATCGGAAATCAGAAGCAACAAGAGACTGACAGATACCTCTAATAACGGTGTTTTATAGGAAATTGACAAAAAACTTAATAAGTTCTTGCGATGACAAGAAAGCATGGGCAAGAGTTTTAAAGATTGGTGGTCGACTGTACCAGACGACCTCAGGAACAAAGTGAAGGGTAATGACGATTGGAATGAGTACAAGCCCCTTTTGAGCGAGATAAACTATGTACTGATGTCGTTCAATACAGGTGGGAAACATAATTTGATGCCAACTCATGATGACCTGCGAGCATGGATAAAGAATGGCGAGATAGACGTTGTAAGGATGATGAAGAAGAAGTAACAGTACT
>JAZFZF010000019.1:0-14894 GCA_036443875.1 Nitrososphaerales archaeon | reverse complement strand
GAATTACCTAGAGCTAATAATTGACAAGCTCGTAAGGAAGAGTGGTAGGAACAAGAAGGTAGAGTTTACTGTAAGGCTTGACCCTATGAGGTACGAGAGGAGGATAATAAAGGGGAAAAAGTTTTCTTCGACAAGAATGAGAAGAACTTCACCCCTGAAGTAGTTTTCAAGATACTAATGGATGAGATGACTGTGCAGCCAATACAAGCTGCTGAATCTAAGATGGATGCTCTTTACTCGTACATTGTGGAGAGCCAGATAAGGCTGAAACGTGCTATGAGTCAGGGATTGAAGTTTGAAACTGCCATAGTTCCTTCAGAAGAATATTTGGAGGCGTATATGAACAGGATGTTGAACGTAGCTGTTCTGTATGTCGATCTAGCAGGTTCGGCTAGCATGGGTATGAAGGATCCTCTGGTTAAACTTGCTTGGCTAATCAAGATATTCATTCAGGAAATGTCCTTCCTAGTGTCAGGATATCATGGCTACGTACTGAAATATGCTTGGGGACTAATAGCTTACTTCCCTGCAGAAACCGATTTGGCTAATGTCTGTAGTAACAAGGTAAATTGTGCCAGGGCATGGTAAAGGTGGTAGAACATGCAATAAACCCCGCCCTTGCAGAAAACGGCTATCCTGAACTTAGAGTCAAGGTCGGCATAGATCTAGGTGAGAATCAGATAGTTAGACTATCTGATGATATTGACCTTCTCGGTTACACCATGAGTATTGCAGGAAAGATGGTCGAGATAGCAAAACCTGGGCAGATAGTAATAGGTGACTGGGTTTATGGTGAACTGAAGAAGCCCTTCAGGGAACTTTTCTCAAGAATGGAATTGAGCCATAAGGTATGGAATTACAAGGATTTGAAAGAAGGTAGGATCTACAAGCTTTATTCCATTGATGTATGAACATAGAAAAAAACTATTAATTATTCATAAATACACGATCATCAAGTGTTATAAGGAAGGATATCTTTACAAGAAGAAGATAATATGAAGAAAATTGAGGCTATGGTTGCACCAGAAGTATTTCCTAGAGTGAGTGATGCGTTGAAAAAGATTGGTGTAGGAGGTTTTACCTGTTTCGATACAAAGGGTATTGGTCAGAGACCGATCAGAGAAATGCATGGAGCAAGAGGAACTGGTACGTATACTCCAGAATTCAATACAAATTGTTCTCTTCTTGTTGTTGTAAAGGATAGCGATGTGGATAAAGTAATACAGGCAATTGTGAACACTACGAGCACAGGAATGAATGGTGAAGGGAAAATATTTGTCAGCAATGTCGAAGAGGCTATCGACATTGGCAGTAAAAAAAGGGGGGACTCTGTACTTTAACGTCTTAACCCTAACAAACTCAATCAAATAGCAAGACATTTAACCGATAATTTAGAAAACTTGTTTGTGAAAATTACATTATCGGCTATAAAGGCTGATATTGGTGGAATAGGAGGTCATACGCGGCCAAGTGATGAAGTTCTTAAAGCTGTTGAAAACGTTGTGAGTAGCACCGAATATGAACTTCTGCTTGATTACTACATAGGATATACTGGGGATGATATACACATAATAATGACTCATCAACATGGTGTTGAAAATACTAAGATACATAAACTTGCATGGGATGCATTCAAGGAAGGAACAGAAGTTGCAAAGGAACAAGGATTATATGGTGCAGGTCAGGATCTATTGAAGGACTCGTTTTCTGGCAATGTCAAGGGAATGGGTCCAGGTGTTGCCGAAATGAAATTTGAGGAAAGACCCAACGAGGCATTTGTTGTTATTGTTGCAGACAAAACCGAACCAGGTGCGTTCAACTTTCCATTCTACAGAACCTTTATTGACAGTAGGAGTAACACTGGACTTATAATAAATCCCGATCTCGCAGAGGGTGTTGTCATTAATATCATGGACGTAGTGAGAGGAAAAGTAGCTGAATTGCATCTATGGGAGGATAAACCAGAGATAGAAGCAGCTCTTATGTACCCTGGAAGATACGTTGTAGAATCTGTTGTGAGTAAAAGGGGGGAACCAATAGTCTCTGCTTCCACTGATCGCCTACACAATATTGCTGGAACCTATGTAGGGAAGGACGATCCCATAGCGATAGTAAGATGCCAAAAGTCATTCCCTGCAACAGAGGAATTGTGCAGCGCGTTCAACAATCCGCATTTTGTAGCTGGCGATACAAGGGGCAGCCATCATCTGCCTTTGATGCCAGTCAGGATAAAAACATCAGCAAGTGTCAATTACTCACTCCCAATGGTTATGGCACTTGTCTTCAGCGTTCGTAACGGGAAGTTTACGGGTCCAATTGATGGATTCGATACACCTGACTGGGATTATATCAGAAATATTGCAACACAGAGAGCATTGGATATGCGAAACCAAGGCTTCATACACCCTGCAACGCTTGTTCCTGAAGAACTTGAATATAACAAGGGATACGAAGTAAGGATGAAAAAATTAGAGGTTAAGTTTAATAACAAAAAGAAGGGACGTTCAAAGCCCAGGCGATGAGAAGGAATAAATTATTCATTGTTAACTTCAAGAATTACTCACAAGTTGCTGGCAGTAATAGTGTAAAACTAGCACAGGCGGCAGAGTTTGTAATACGTCGATCAAGAGTAGATATCGTAGTTGCGCCTTCAGCTGGTTCGCTGGCGTATGTGGCAGACGCTGTACAAATTCCAGTGTTTGCTCAACACGTTGATCATTTCGAACTTGGAAGTACCACTGGCTTCCTTGTGCCTGAAATAGCCAAGTCATATGGTGTTAGTGGATCACTGATAAATCACAGTGAACATAGAATACCAACGCAAATAATTGAGCGGCTTGTGCAACGGTTGCGTAGCTTGAAGATGATCTCTGTCGTTTGCGCAAGAACGCCTGCAGAAGTAAAGAAACTTGCAGCATTTACTCCTGATTATATCGCCATTGAGCCTCCAGGGCTTATTGGCAGCGGTATTGCGGTTTCAAAAGCGAAACCAAGTGTGATCACACATTCAATAGATGTTGTGAACGATGTTAATCCTGATGTGAGCGTCATTTGTGGCGCAGGTATCGTAAACTCCGAGGATGTGTCCGCGGCTATGCAACTTGGATCCAGAGGAATCCTTGTAGCAAGTGGGATCGTAAAGGCAAAGAACTGGAAGACCAAGATCAGAGAACTTGCAGATGCTATGAAAGGATGATTGTTTATATTATACTTTTAAGCATACGGAGAGACGTGAGAGAAATTCGTCATAGAAGCAAGACGCGACAATATATTATTGATTCCTTGGCATCGATCACGTTCTGGGTGCCCATTTATCTAGTATTTAATATATTTATATTGAATTTGGAGTTTTGGCAGGTGTTGACCTTGGCAGGTTTTTCTACAATAGTTAACTTGGTATGTGGTGGAATATTTGGTCGCTTTCTTGACTTGTGGCGTAGAAGGCTTGGAAGTAATTCTGAACTGTAATTTATGAAAAGGTTGATAATAGACAGATTTTTGACTATCTCTGTTGCAAGAGACGAAGCCCATTGTATTCTTTGATGAGGGTGATGGGAAAGATAAGAAGCTACTTGGAGGTAAAGGTGCTGGTTTATGTGAAATGACCAGGTTGGGTTTCCTTGTTCCCCTAGGCTTTGTAATTACTACAGAGATATGTAACAAATATTACGAAAATGGAAGGCAGCTGCCTCATGGGCTGGTTGAGCTGGTAAGAGATTCCATGAAGAGGCTGGAAGAGATTACTGGCAAGGGTTTTGGTGACAAGGATAATCCGTTGCTGGTCTCTGTGCGTTCGGGTGCTCCGATATCGATGCCAGGAATGATGGATACCATTTTGAATCTGGGTCTCAATGATGATACAGTTCAGGGGTTAGCGAGGCAGAGTAACAACCCCAGATTTGCATGGGATGCGTATAGAAGGTTTGTCCAGATGTTCGGTAAGATAGTGCTTGGTGTTGACGAGAGTATCTTCTCAAAGTTGCTAGAGTATACGAAGAAGCGAAAGAAAGTACATTTTGATAGTGAACTTGATGAAGACATGTTGAAGGAAGTTACAAGGAAGTTTATCCAAATTTGTGAGAAGCGCACTGGTAATAAATTCCCATCTGATCCATACCAGCAGCTGGAACTTGCTATAGATGCAGTATTCAGGAGCTGGATGGGTGAACGCGCTGTTCAATACAGAAAGTATTACAACATAACTCGAGAAATAGCACATGGAACTGCTGTTACTGTTGTCACTATGGTTTTTGGCAATATCGGTAACGACAGTGCAACAGGAGTAGTATTTACACGAAACCCAGAAACTGGCGAAAAGAAACTCTATGGAGAGTTTCTTGTCAACGCACAAGGCGAGGATGTTGTTGCGGGTGTAAGAACACCAGAACCGATCTACAAACTTGAAACCCAGATGCCAGGAGCCTATCAACAACTATTGCAGACCTGTGACAGTCTAGAGAAACATTACAGAGAACCACAAGATGTTGAATTTACGATAGAGCACGACAAGCTATACATTTTGCAGACCAGAGTAGCTAAGATGAACGCAGCCGCTATGGTAAAGACATCTGTAGACATGGTGAACGAAGATCTTATCACCAAAGAAGATGCTATAATGCGAATAGATGTGGAGCAGCTGGAGCAGATACTGCATAAGAGAGTTGATCCGAGGATAAATGTGGAACCAATTGCAAAAGGGATTACAGCTTCACCTGGCGCAGCCACTGGAAAAGTAGTATTCGATGTGAAGAAAGCTGAAGAGATGGGGAAGAAGGGAGAGAAAATAATTCTGGTAAGGGAAGAAACCAAACCTGATGATGTCCCTGTATTCTTTGTATCTGACGGTATACTCACTTGCAGAGGTGGGAAGACATCGCATGCTGCTGTTGTTGCAAGAGGTATGGGCAAGCCATGCATAGTTGGATGCTCCGACATATCGATCAGTTACAGTGCCAATAGATTCGTAGCTGGCAAAACAACCGTGAAGGTCAATGATATCATCACGATCGATGGTGTTACGGGCAGTGTGTACATGGGTGAAATACCTACGATAGAGCCGGAAATAACGATAGAGTTTGAGCAATTGCTAGAATGGGCTGAACAGACCAAGAGGCTTGGCATCAGAGCCAATACTGATACCCCTGAAGGTGCTATGCTTGCAAGAAAATTTGGTGCAAAGGGAATTGGACTTTGCAGAACAGAGAGAATGTTCAATGCCAAAGAACGCATGCCACTGTTAGTGAAGATGATCATGACTAGCACGGAGAAGGAGAGACTGAAAGCATTGAATGATTTGAGGCCATTACAGAAGAATGATTTCAAAGCCATATTGAAGGCCATGGAAAGTTACCCTGTTACCATCAGACTGTTGGATCCACCGTTACATGAATTCCTTCCAAGAATAGAGGATCTATTGAGGGAGATCTACGAATCTGGTAAAAAATCACCAACAAGAAGGAAGAAAGAGAAGGTGCTTGAAAGGGTGAGGGTATTGACAGAGAACAATCCCATGATGGGTCATCGAGGTGTTAGGATTGGAGCAACGTTCCCCGAAATATATGAGATGCAGATCAGAGCTATCTGTGAAGCCACAGCAGAGCTGAGTAAGAAGGGTGTTAATGCACAGCCACAAATAATGATTCCACAAGTTAATAGTGTAGAGGAACTTGTTGCAATGAAGCAGATTTATGAAAAAGTGAAGGCGAAAGTTGAAGAAAAACATCAAACAATGCTGAATGTAAAGTTTGGAACGATGATAGAGGTCGTGAGAGCATGCCTGACTGCAGATTCTATTGCAGAGGTGGCAGATTTCTTTAGTTTCGGTACAAACGATCTAACACAAGCAGTATTCAGTTTCAGCAGAGAAGATGTGGAAGGCAAATTCCTACCATTTTACATCGAGAAGGGAATTATAGCAAATAACCCGTTTCAAACTTTGGATTTGAAGGGAGTAGGTAAGCTCATGCGAATTGCAGTGGAGGCTGGCAGAAGTATTAGAAATGACCTTGAGATCGGTATCTGTGGTGAACATGGAGGAGATCCCCAATCAGTTGAATTTTGTGATGTTGCAAATCTAAACTATGTCAGTGCCTCCCCACATAGAATACCGATAGCAATAATTGCTGCTGCAAAAAGCGGTATAAAGTGCAAAAATCAATAAACTTTTCTATATGAATTCTCTGGAACTTTTAGTGTACCGAATAGATCTGGATAAATTATCTTGGCAAGTATTTCAAGGCCTATAACAGTTCTTGGCCCAGGCCTGCTGAAGTACTGACTCGCATCGGTAGCGTATACTGCTCTTTCCGTCACGGCTCTCAGTTTCTTCCATTCCTCGACCCTTTCTACTCGCCATAGTTCTTTCATAGTTCGTTCAATATCAAAGCCACAGACCATAATAACTATTATGTCAGGATCGAATTCCACGATCTCCTTCAACTTCATCCTTCTCGATCTTTCTCCTTTCTTGCTAATCCCATTTACCGCTCCCAGGAGCTCTACCATCTGGGGTACCCAGTGACCAGATGTGAATAGTGGATCTAGCCATTCTATGCAGAGCACTCTCGGTTCATCCTTTGAATTCGTGGCTGTGGAGCCAAGGTAGTCAATACGTTTCTTCAGTGCGGCAATTACCTCTTCTCCCTTTTGTTCCCTTCCTACCTTCTTAGCAACATCACCAATGTTGGAAAGTATGCCATCTAGGTCATGAGGATCTAAGACAATGACTTCTGGTTTATTCTTTAGAACTTTCATTGCTCTGTCCAGTTCTTTCATATGTGGAGAGCATACTTCGCACAAACCCTGTGCAACTATGAGATCAGGATCTTCATTTTGTAACGCATAATCATCAATTGCATAAACATCTTTTCCTTCGCGCACCAGTTGAACAATGATGTTATCGATCTCTTCACTGTTGAACCTCGATGCATCAAAAACACTTCTAACTACAATTGTCTTCTTGCTTGCGTCAGAAGGGAAATCACATTCATGTGTTACTCCAACCACATCATCCCCTAATCCTAATTCATATAGTATCTCTGTAGCGCTGGGAAGAAAAGAGCATATCCGCATGTTTCTAATACAATTTTAGATTTCTTAAGTGTTCAGTAGACGTTAGAGGCTATTGGTCCCAACCATCTCTTAATTATTCCTCTACTTTTCACTCTAGCACATTAAATTTATCAAAAATTACTATTTAAGCAGTTTCCAATAAATTTATTTAACCCTTTATCCTCCTTCATAGGTGGTAGTGATATTAGATGACTGCAATTCCTGCAACTACAAGTGAGGGGATGCCGATAATCATCCTAAAGGAAGGTTCATCACAGACAAAGGGAAAAGAGGCTCAAAGAAATAATATAACGGCGGCTCGACTTGTAGCAGAGATTGTAAGAACATGTTTGGGTCCTAGAGGAATGGATAAGATGCTCGTTGACACGATGGGTGATGTTACCATAACTAATGATGGAGCAACCCTGTTGAAAGAGATTGACGTTCAGCATCCTGCTGGTAAAATGATGGTAGAGGTATCGAAAGCTGTCGATAACCAGGTCGGGGATGGTACCACATCATCAGTGATTTTGGCTGGAACTCTGATCGATAAGGCTGAAGAACTAGTTAGCAAGAATGTACATCCAACAATAATAGTTGATGGTTACAGAAAGGCCGCTGTCAAGGCTATTGAAGTTCTGAACCGTATTGCCGAAAAGGTTAGTGCCACCGATAAGAAAACACTTTTAAAGATTGCAAATACTGCTATGCTCTCGAAACTTGTTTCTCAGGACAGTCCATATCTGTCGGAGATAGCGATTGATGCTGTGTCGGGAGTAGCAGAAGAGATACATGGTAACTATAGAATAGATATAGATGACATAAAGGTAGAAAAAAAGGCTGGAGGTTCGATTAAAGATACAAAATTAATCAAAGGTATTATACTTGACAAGGAAGTTGTTCACGGCGGCATGCCGAAGCATGTAAAGAATGCTAAGATAGCATTGCTTAACGCGCCTCTTGAAATCGAGAAGACAGAGTTTGATGCAAAGATCAACATAGACAGCCCCGAACAAATGAAGATGTTCTTGGATGAAGAGAATAGAATGCTGCAAACAATGGTGGATCAAATTGTAGGAGCTGGTGCAAATACCGTCATATGCCAGAAGGGAATCGATGATATTGCGCAGCACTATTTAGCAAAAGCAGACATACTGGCAGTAAGGAGAGTGAAGGAAAGCGACATGTACAAATTGACAAAAGCTACAGGGGGAAGGATCGTTACAACTTTTGAAGATCTTACTGAAGCAGATCTTGGGACTGTAGGGTTGGTAGAGGAACGTAAGGTAGAGACCGACAAGTGGGTCTTCATAGAGGGATGCAAGAATCCAAAAGCTGTTACCATACTCGTAAGGGGTGGTTCCCAACGAGTGGTAGATGAAGCAGAACGTTCTTTACATGACGCATTGATGGTGGTGAAAGACGTTATGGAGAAACCAGCTATAGTTGCTGGTGGAGGTGCGCCAGAAGCAAATATTGCACGCAATCTGCGAGAATGGGCCAACAAGCTTTCAGGAAGGGAGCAATTGGCAGTTCAAAAGTTTGCAGAAGCGCTGGAAATAATTCCTTTAACTCTGTCAGAGAATGCTGGTATGGATCCAATAGATACAATGACTGAGTTAAGATCCAAGCAGAGCAAGGGAGCTAAATGGACTGGTATTGATGTGAAAGAATTGAAGGTTGTAGACATGATGAAGAAGGACATTATAGAACCTGTTTCTGTAAAGGAGCAGATAATCAAATCTGCCAGCGAGGCTGCGAACATGATATTACGAATAGATGATGTCATAGCAACATCGAAATCGGCAGGGGCCGGACCTCCTGGCGGCGGGGGAGGTATGGGTGGCATGCCCGGAATGGAATAATAAAAATTAGGGATTTTTATTACGTTAGTCCTCTCAGGATAATCTTCCTCTCATTTCCTGTATACGCCAGATCTCCGATGATTTAGTGTTTATTTCATGCGTTTCCTTTGGTGTTTCTTTTCGTGCTTCCGTTGTAGTTCCATACTATCAATTTCGTGTATTCCCTGTCGCTACAAAACTACTCGAAATTCTTCTGAACAGACATCACTCTATCTAATATGAATTTCAGTTATATGATTTGTTCACAAAAGTGTGATAAAGTTAAATAATTTCCATACAGACACAGAACCATGAAATCATTATTAAAACAACTTAATGACACGAGCAGGATCATAGTGATGCCAGGAGTTTATGATGCATTGAGTGCCCGAATTGCTGAGCGAGTGGGTTTTGATGTTGTGTTTCAATCTGGTTATAGTGTATCTGCTGGGATATTAGGCATGCCCGACTACGGATTTCTAAATGCAGGAGAGGCAGTTGAACAGGCGAGGAGGATAGCTAGAGCCATTTCGATCTCGCTTATAGTAGATGTTGATACAGGATATGGCAATCCCTTGACTGTATGGCGATTGATACGTGATCTCGAAGCTGTTGGTGCCAACGGTGTTTTCCTTGAAGATCAGATATGGCCAAAGAGATGTGGGCATATGTCCGGCAAGCAAGTTGTTTCAACTGATGAATATATACCAAAATTAAAAGCTGCGATAGAAGCTAGACGAAGTAAAGAATTCGTCATTGTTGCACGAACCGATGCAATAGAACCTACTGGCATCGATGAGGCAATCAGGAGAGGAAGGGAGTATAGGAAAGCAGGCGCAGATGCGATATTTATCGAGGCGCCACGTACAATTGATGATCTGAAGAGGATTGGTAAATCTGTAGATGCACCATTAGTTGCAAATATGATGGAAGGAGGTAAAACACCGCTGCTCTCTGCAGGAGCCTTGAGAAAGTTGGGTTTCAGGCTTGTAGTCTTTCCGCTCTCCGCACTCTTTGCAACAACACATGCTGTAAAGGAGGCGTTTCAGGTCTTGAGAGCGAAGGGTGTAACAAAATCCGTCATGAATAGAATGGTAACATTTGAGGGATTCAACAAGTTCGTAGATCTCCCGAAATACAAGCAGCTGGAGCGAAAATATAAAACCGGATGAAAAGATCTATGGTTGTCCGACAGGAACTGGGATGAGATCCAAGGTATTAAGTTGGGATTTTATCTGTTCTTCAGCATCAATTCCATACGTGATCAAGAGCTTGTCTCCATCCTTCAAAACATACTTGTCATACAAGTCATTCCTTACTCCGTTCACGAAGAACTTTAATGTTTTATCACCGTCATTGCAGTATTCGGAGCCGTTGCTTAATATGATGCATTGATCGTCAAACTCCATACGGACAGACTGGAAGTGAAATCCTAGATCAACGCCTGTAGCATGCATATGTATTATCACACCATTGTTATCCTCAAAGTGTATGAAGCGGCTCCTGAGCTGATATTGCGGCTTTGAGAAATCAACCAATTCTTCATCGTTTATAAAAAGCTTCAAGGCTGCATGTTCATGTGTGGAACCAATAGCTCCAAATTCTGCACTGCGAGGAGGATTCTGTACAAAGTTGTAAACACCAAAGGCTATTATAATTACAACTGCGCCGATGATACCTATGAAGATGAGCTGTCCCTTCCTCTTCTTCTTTCCGAATTTTGCAGCCTTTTTCTGACGCATAGAGCAGAGACTGACCAGCAATTTAAAAGTCTTTCATAAGCGTAAACTTCAATCGTAGCAAAAGGGTTTTTCAAGAAAGAGATTTACTTTTTGACTACAGTCAATACATCTTCATCAAGTAATCTGTGGTTCATGCCGACCTTCTGACCGCCAAACTTTACACTCTTTCCCCAGACCATGGCGTACCTAAATTCGTCCCTCATATTTCTGTGGATCTTGTTGCATACTTCAAGAACTGTAGAACCATTTCTAGTGATCATGGGTTCGTCATAATCGGTCTTTCCATTCTTTGGTCTCATATAGATGCGTATGAAATTCAATTTGTTGAAGATCGCCTCCTTAAGTGCTTGAATGTTTATGTTCACATCTGCAGATATTGGTATGAAATCACTCTTTATCTTATCTTCTATTTCATTGATAAATCCTTGATTCACCAAATCTATCTTGTTCAGGATAGTCAGTGATTTAACGTAGGTTCTATTTTCGGCTAATACGTCAATAAGCTGTTCATCTGTTAGATCTTCCCTTACAATCACTCTAGCATTATGAACGCCGTAAACACGCAAGATGTCTTTGATCAGATTTTCGGAGATTGTTAATTTGACTTGTGAGTTTATCGCAATTCCTCCCGATGGAGTGTATTCTATAACAATGTCTGGAGGTTGTTCATCAATGCGTATTCCTATATTTCTTAGCTCCTTCTTCAACAATTCTGAATGATTGGGATGGAATACATCTAGAAGAAGTAAAACCAGATCGGCACTCCTTGCAACCGATAAGACACGCTTGCCCAGTCCCTTGCCAGAGGATGCCCCTTCAATAATTCCTGGTAGATCAAGGATCTGGATCTTTGCGCTTCTATAATCCATCATTCCCGGTACTACGGTTAATGTAGTGAACTGGTATGTTGCTATCCTCGATTTTGCGTTTGTAAGAGAATTTAGCAATGTGGATTTTCCAACACTGGGAAGACCTATCAGAACAACGGTAGCATCACCAGCTCTTCGTATATCAAAAGATCCCCTTCTTGCTGTACCAGTTTTGCTTTGGTCTTTCTTCTCCATCTCCTTGTTAAGCTTTGCAAGTTTTGCCTTTAGCAATCCAAGGTGATGTTCGGTCGCTTTGTTTACCTGCGTCTTACGCATTTCATCCTTGATAGCCTGAATCTTTTCAGGAATTCCCATATGAATTCACAGAGAAATCTCTCATGAATACCTTACGATGTTATACACCTAATACTATACGGTATGAGTAAATATCATTCGAATGATCAATTTACTATTGTGCTGCACCACACGCAGAGCAGAACTTTGATTCCTTCCCTATCTCAGCACCGCATTTAATGCAAAACTTAACATCTGTTATCACTTTTACATGCTCGACAGCCTTGAGAAGTTTATCCTCGCCTACCAGTTCGTTTATTCCCACCAAAACTCCACTTATTATATGGTCGTGAACGTTGAAGATAGGTTTGAGCCTTTTGTCATCAGTATCCTTGGCGCTGATCTGTATCATCAGGTCGCCTTTTTGTAGACCCTTCCTTCTCGATATTATCTGCGCGTTAGAGATCTTCTCAGCAGGGATGACTATCTCTTTTAAATCCGCCCTAAAGAGAATTCTGTTCTTGCCTTCCCTATGCCTTTCTAACAGGAGTTTACCTTCTACTTGTGAGTTCCACCCTGGGTATCCTTCCACATAGTCGCAATCATATTCTCTTGTATCTGACTGTTCTGGAGTCGATGCGACAGCACTGTCTCTTAGAAAGCTTACCTGATCCTTGATAAAGTTCCACAAGTTGTTTTCAAACCTTTTAGCAGTGTAGAGTTTTGCTACGGTCGCTACTATTCCCACTATTGGAAATATGAACAATGGTACCGAGGTAAGGATGTTCTTACCCCACTCTCCTGTACCTATAGTTACTTCAAAGCTCATAGGCTCACCCTTTATGACGATATCTGTACTGCGTCTTGCACCAGCGGCGGTTCTTAAAGCACCAACTTTTCTTGCTTGAATGAAGAACCATGAAGCCGGTTCCGTAGGATCTTTGGAAAATGCTACTTCGAAATCATTTTCCT
Organism: Nitrososphaerales archaeon; assembly: GCA_036443875.1. Taxonomy (GTDB): domain Archaea; phylum Thermoproteota; class Nitrososphaeria; order Nitrososphaerales; family UBA213; genus JAZFZF01. The sequence goes on along the minus strand of JAZFZF010000019.1, from coordinate 2,183 downwards.
GGAGGAACGTTTCAATCCTTGTTGCAAGTCTTTCAGGGTCATTACCCAACCCAGTAAACTTTTCAGTCCTACCCATCTGGTTTTTTATTGTGGCGAAAGATATAATGTTTTCCATGATGGTTATAACTCAACTAGGTCTTTCCTAACAGGATTCAATTCATCAAAATGTTTCTAGAATAGAGGTGCTGGCTCTGCTATGATAGGTGTGTGATTTGCACACTGCATTTTTCCATTCTCCTGTTATCAATTCCTCTCTTCTAGAAGTACCAAAACACTGGTTCAACATCACTGCGTCTCTTCTTTGAAATTACATTTATATGCGATTCAAGTACTTTTTTCTTCTCCTTCTCCTAACTCCCTAGATCTGATTTTTCAAAGATATGAATCGGCTGAATCTCTTGTTCCATCTGGATAAGAACCTTTGTTCCTTAATGCCTATGAACAACCAGATTGACGCAAGTATGATAGAAATTACAGCGTAAGCCAGAATTATGAAACCTTGATCCGGTAGTCTATTCATAAGAACTCGCATAAAGCATAGATGGGCTATGAATACAGTGGCTAGTGTCAAGGCAGTAGGTGCTGGGATAAATGCAGATACTATCAACAACGTAAAGATATTCCTTGTAGTATTCATGTGGAAAATTAATTCATCAAGCACCTCGAAGATTCTTTCCCGTCTTGGAGTATCTTTCACAGAAGAGCGTTCTGTAGGATCAGGCATTTGGAACAACTCCCCTGCTAGAGTTGAACTTAACATAGTTAACTTTGCTACCGAAATCATTCCTGATTCTTCCTTGGAAACAACTCTTCGTAAGGTTCTAGAATCTTTTTACAAAATTCTCTGCCTTTCTCGGTAACATTGTATTTTATAATCTTTTTGTTGCCCCAAGGTTCCTCTTTTCTTTCTAGTATACCCTTCTGTTCCATATTGTCCAGTATGCCTTTGTGTTTCACTAGATTAAGACCACAATAGCTCAAAAGAGAGGTCTGATTCAGCTCCCCATACTCCGTGAGCTTCAGAATTATATCTTTCAGTATGTAAACACGATTTCGATATTCACGCAACACTTCTGTCTTTATGAAAAATCAAGTATTATTTTTGCTTATCATCTGCAAGAATCTGCAAAATTACATTATGAGGGGAAAGTAACCCCGTTGACTCGCATTGTTAACTGACAAAGTTTCGCAATTACTTTACATACTTCTGTAGATACTGCTTGTGAGAATGAAAACGGATGTGTATACGAAAAAGGTGTTGTTCGCAGGAATGATGATGCTGATTGCTGCAGCGCGTTTGTATATCCTGTAGTAGGACAGGAAAATGAGACAGAATATGTGGAAGGAAGGCCTCATCCGATCATAGTCAAGACTCCAATGATCAGAGTGGGAGTAGCTTTAGAAACTGATGAAGAAGCGGTGTACAGATCGTACTTCAAACTTGCGATATCAAAACTGTCCGCTGTTACAACAGATTTAGACTAAGATGTCAAGAGAGGAGTAATTATAATAGACGAAGGGCCCGGTAAGATACAGAGCGATACCAGAAACATGGATGAACTGGATCAGGGACGACGACAGTGTATTTGCTTTGAATGGAAGGTATAAGACGAAAAAGGTAACGCACTCGATGTATCTTATGAGGAGAACTGTTCCGTGAAACTGAGTATAGATAGCTGTACTGTATGAAGAACGAGTTTGCTGCAGGCGATCTTGATCGAGTCGCACTACCTGGTAGCTTTCATCAAGAAATCAATGAATCCATCAAAGCATAACAGTTAAAGAATAAGTCTAGGCTGCATGATCCCTTCTTTTTTATTCTTATTCTGTGTAGAGATTAGCTACTTTCTAAAATTCCAGATTTTATATATATATGTAATAAATTTTCACTGCTGAATGATCTGTCGTGAGTAGCTGGCATATCGGACTAGGTGAGATGGGTTTGTTGCTGGGGTGAGATCGGCATGCTTTTTGAAAGGAGTAAACCGGTCAAAATAAGGGAAGAGTACAACTTGAAAATAGTCGCGATTGGCCCAAAGGGCGACGAACCTTATGGATCTTGGCCTAAATGAACTGCACACTCAAACCCTTACCTACAACGGGTGTTCCAATCAATTCTACTTCGAAATGTAACCACTTTGTTTCAAAGACCTTGTTCTGCAGTGTGAAATCAAAGGAGTCTG
>JAZFZF010000018.1:0-3604 GCA_036443875.1 Nitrososphaerales archaeon | reverse complement strand
GACAGCTTTAACACATCGTCTATTTTATTATTCATAGGATATGGTCACTTACCTGCTGTGAAGATCTGCCGCTATCAAGTGCAAAAAAGTATGTAAATCAGAAATTCCATATCCATTTGCAATCTTCACCGGTGATCACATTGTAATAAGCTGTTAGACGAATTTTTTCGACAATCTCATAATATGTACTAGTGTAGGTGGCTACTGTGATAACCATGACCTGTAAAGATCAATGCTTCAAATACAAGGCACCGAAGCAATCTGGTATAGGCAGGTACGCCTCTGGACAGAAGCGCTGCCAGATATGTGAGATATTTATCAGGTGGGATGGATTATGGTGTCCTTGCTGTGGTTACAGGCTCAGAACGAAACCTAGGAACTTGAGGTACAAGGCAAAGCTTCGAGCAAAGATGAACGAAAGAGTAATCGAAGCCATAGTAATAAGAATATAACTCTGCTGATGCTGTATTATTCCAATTATCATAGAGAGGATACAATATTTGCAAAATAGTTCGCAAAGTTGAAACCAATAGACTTGTATAGACCTTGTTCGATTTCTTGAATGAGAATTAAATATTTGATAATCAATTGTTAATTGATTCAAGAATATATACAAATGTGCTAAAGCAGATCTAGTCACATTTCCTGTTTGATCTCATCAAACATACAGATAAAGAACGCAAAGTCTGCGCATCTGGTTCCTGACCATAGTTTCTAAACTACATGGTAAGGAAATTGATGCCGGAGAAAAGATAAGTTACGACATGACATATTTTACAAGGATGTAGATAGGCTCCCATTCTTTGATTTCTTTTCTATAAACTTCTCTGCTAATATAAATACAATAATTCTAAACGAACTTATGGCAGAACAGCTTTCTTTGGTTAGTAATCAAAAACTATCGATTTAAGTGTATTTCCCACATGTCCCACAATAAGTCTTTGATTTACATCAACTCTATTGGTTCCAGATCATTAAAACTGTCAAGAAGGTCTATGGACAATCAAGAGTGGCTTTAACTTCACCAGCTAGATCCTCGAGTTCCATAGCCTCCTCTGGGATGAGCTTGTCCACTCAATGTTACTCTAACACATCTGCATATCTTTCATAATCCCTTCTAATCGTTGCCGGAATGATGAAAGGATAGCCAAGTCCCATAGAACCTAGGAGCTTCTCTGGAATTCATTCTTTATCCTGTTCTTAATCATTTTGTTCTTCTACGAGTTGTGATGCTTGATGGTCAGTGAAATTCTGTTTATGATGGATTTAGTCGCTATGATTTGGTTTATTCCCTAAGCCACTTGATTAAGATCTCAGTTTTTTATTTGCTCATAACCCGCTTCATTGTATGCACATATGTATCATTGGTCATGGTTATTCATCGTCGTCATCGTCTTCATCGTCTTCATCGTCTTCATCGTCTTCATCGTCGTCATCAGTTACTTGGGGTGACAGCCAAATTTTCTCAGCTGTTGCACTCTGTGCTTGCCCAGCAACAGTAGCTGTCGCGGTAACGGTGTCCGTCCCGTCGTTATTGCCCGTATAGGTGAAGGTGCACTGACCGTTGGCATCAGTTGTACATGATCCAGAAGCACTGTTGACGCCACTCACTGTAAAGCTGACTGTGACGTCATCCACTGGTGTAGTGATCATACCCACAGTTTGGGTTACCGTGATGGTTAAGGTATGACTTGTTCCCACATCGTTGGTACCTGTACTTGGATCCAGCAGGAAGCCTGGGATGACCACCTGTGCACCGCCTATGGCGGCCACCGGGTTCCCAGAGAGTAGAGGATAGAAGGCCAAGGATGACAAGAAGCTCGGAAACGTCGCATACGTGTCGTGCCAGCAGCAAACATCCAGGTTTGTACTGGTGATCCCAACAGCCACACCTTTTGGTGTTGCGGTGATGTTTTCCTGTTGGTTAGCAAGTTCCAAGAAGGTGCAGGTGACGATACCAACTCCTCCCAAGTAGGCATAGGGGTTGGTCAAGGCACAATTGGAGAAGCCAAGAAGGCCACCACCAGTGTTAACGAACGTCGCTATAATACCTGACTGGTCGGCTAACGCTGCGTTTTCGGCGTTGGTCAACCCTCCACTGGGTGTGTTAGAGATGTCGCTTACAATTACTATCATCTCAATGTTTGCGAAGGATGTTGCTGTTAGGGCGCCGATGGGGCCAGCTCCACTGACAAAGGTCACGGGTTCTCCCAAGTTTGTTGCCAGGGTATTCCAAAATGTACCCGTATCGGTTCCTGCCTTCGCGCCAATAACCAAGATACCTCCCATGTTATCATTATTCACATTATCTAATACGTCGGTTGCCACACTTTGATAGGGAGCACTTCCCCCATGTTGTGGAGGATTGTCGTCATCCCCGTCTATACCCATCAAGATAACCGGTCCTCCTTGACCAGATGTAATTTTTTCTACTCTAACGACAAAGGTTGTTGTGGCAGTGGTACCTGCTGCATCTGTAGCTGTGCATGTTACTGTAGTATCACCTAATGAGAAGAATGAACCTGAAGGTGGGTCGCATGAAACAGGTACAGATACTCCATCGTCGATGGCAGTTATTTCAGGATAGTCAACAATTACACCTTCACCAGTAGTTCCCTCGGTTATGTCTTCTGCGCCGCTGATCTCTAGCGGTGGACTAGTGACGCAGAAATCATTGATACCATCCTCATCAGTATTTATTATTGCATTGAACGCAAATGCCCCAGTCGAATCTTGTGCAGTAAGGAAGTAGAAATCTATAGGCACACATGGAAAGACAGAGCTTCCAGCATAATCACCGTTTGAGTCAAGAGTATCAGAAAGTACTACCGTATTATCAACTAACAAGTTAAAGTTGGAGTTGGGCGTAAGCCCTTTTATTTCAAAATCGAGCTCCTCACCAGGTATAACAAATTCCGTAAAGAGAGTCATGGTTGGAAAGTCCAAGTAAAGATCTCTATCAAAGATAAAAGAAGTATTATCAAACTCGGTGAAGGTCATCAACGCATCTGGTGTATCTCTTGCCATTAGACCGACTGGGACATTGGTTGCTGTAAAATCGAGATCAGATTTAGGTATTTCTAGAAGCAAATGATGCTGTACAACTTGATCAGGTATTGCATTTTCCTTGTCAGTGGGTTTAACAAATAATTCACCATCAACCACTTGTGGATCAGGGGACAATAGCGTACTCTCCGATGTATCAAAGTTGAATATTGAGCCAGATACCGAGAACGGAGCAACTGAGGCGTCACCTGTTACACGTATTACAACCTCTCTATCTATGCCAGAGAATGTTCCAACAGTCAATCCGGTAGATGAGTCAGCATCAGTGTCAAATAATAGACTGTAAGTCACATCAATGAAACCTGAGTCTGGGAATGCATCATCCAGAAGTATAGTAGTATGGATCAAATCATCTCCAACGGCTGACCTCATTCTAATCGACGAAAGATCAGCATAGTTGGGCGCACCAACTATCTGATCGTCAACTTCATCAAATACACTGCCAAACTGAAACTGTGTCAACTGACCGGGACTCTGCAGGACGCCTGGGACGCCCAAATGTAGATGCTCTCCGTCGCCTTCCACCTTATCCTTTTGG
>JAZFZF010000017.1:0-2482 GCA_036443875.1 Nitrososphaerales archaeon | reverse complement strand
ACAGTATTAAGGAGATGACTACTCTTAAGACGATCATATTCAATTTGGATCCCGGCCAGCTGGGAAAACCAAAGAACATAGTAAAGGATTAACTTGATTTATTAGTAGTATAATTGAAGAGCGTATATTGACAACAACTGTCTGTATAGTTAGTGGGGGTGCAGACTCCGCATGTACAGCTGCACATTTGAAAAGTAACGGGCATGACCTTTACCTAATCACCTTTTACTATGGACAGAGGAGTAGGACAGAAGTAGAAAGGGCGAAGATGATTGCAAGTCATTTGCATGCATATGAACATAAAATAGTTGATCTAGGTTTCATGAAGCAACTTTACAAAACAAGTAACGTATTAACCGATGTGAATTCATCAATACCTAAAGAATTTAACTATAGCATAGTGGTTCCGATAAGAAATGCAATATTCATAACTATAGCATCTGCGTGGGCATCGAGCATAGATGCAGGAATGGTTGCTTTTGGGGCCCATAGAGATGATTTTAATTATCCGGACTGCAGACCGCAGTTTGTCGAATCGATAAATAACATGATAAACCTATCAGAAATTGATGGTATAAAGAAAGGACTAAGGAAAAGGATCAGGATTTGGTGCCCCACAATGGATGATATGGGAAAAAAGGATCTGTTGAGAATCGGGTACAAGTTCCTAGGTGACAAGTTATTCTACACATGGAGCTGCTATACTGATGGCATCAAGCACGATAACGATTTAATTCATTGCGGGAAATGTGAATCGTGTATGAATAGAAAGAAGGCATTTATTGAGGCTGGAATAGAAGACAGAACCAAGTATAGCGAGTGATCGAGTTGAAGGTAAGCCTCAGTGAAATTTTTACAAGTGTGGAAGGTGAGGGTATCTACTTTGGAACCAAGACCATGTTTGTTCGTCTTGCTGGTTGTTTCATGAAGTGTTTCTGGTGTGATACCCCCTATGCTTTATCCACCAAAGATGGTAAGGAGTATGAAGTAAGTGATGTGTTGAGGATGATCGACAAGAATTTGCTGCCAAATACCTATAAGGTCAATTTTACCGGAGGTGAGCCACTAATGCAGCATAAGGCTGTTTATGAAATGGCTAAACATGTCAAGAAAAAGAGTTTACGAACCTACCTTGAATCAGCATGCTTTAATGCGGAACGGTTCAAGGAGTTGTTGGAGTTCATAGATATATGCAAAGTAGAATTCAAGCTAAGTGATTCGGAAGTTGTTGATGCCCAACATTATAAGCAATTACTAGAGAATGAGTTGAGGTGCCTTGAAGAAGCAATTGCAGAAAAAAAAGCAACCTACATAAAGGTGGTCGTCAGTAGGTTAAGCAACAAAAAAGAGTTTGAGGGATTAGTAAAAATGATATTTAATACAAAAGATGCTCACGATATTGAAGGTTTTATCATTCAGCCAGTTTTTGGGTCAAGTGAACCTGGCCTGGATCAGATGTTCCAGTTCTACGATGCTGTGTTTCCTTATTACGAGCAGGTGCGTATTGTTCCACAGTTACAGAAGATAATGGGTGTTAGCTAATGAACAGAGAGAAGGTAAGGAAACTAATTAGAGAATTGCTGATAGAACTAGGAGAGGATCCTGACAGGGAGGGATTGCGGGAAACTCCGGAAAGAATTGTAGAGCTCTATGACGAGATACTTGATGGTTATAGGATGGATTCTGAACTCGATGTGCAGTTTACAGAGGATAGCGACGTTGTGGTTGTAAGGGAGATACAGTTCTACAGCATGTGTGAGCATCATATGCTGCCTTTCTATGGAAAGGTTCATGTTGCCTACATACCCAATGGTAAGGTATTCGGAATATCTAAACTCGTGAGGTTGGTTGAAAAGTATGCAAAGCGCTTACAGATACAGGAAAGGTTAACGAAGCAGGTCGCTGATGAGCTCGAGAAGATGGGAGTTGGGGGTGCGTTAGTGCTGGCGGAAGGCGATCATATGTGCATGCGCATGCGGGGCGTAAAGAATAGCAGTAAGATAATGACCATTGCATATAGAGGACAATTTGAAAAGAAGGAACTTAGAGAACATATTGTTTCTATGATATACACATCGAAGAAAGAGTTCGCGAATTTAGGCTAGATGAGTTAATGATGGCTCTCTTGAATTTTACAAGCTATCATTCAGAGTAGAATGCTCAAGGATTGTGATAGTGTAGTTTACTCCGGATATACTGAGTGTAAATCCTTATGCAATGGGCTAAATTCTTCGGTTTCTATACAGTTCAAGATCAACAATGTTTAAATAACATTAGGCGTGCCTAATTAGGCGTACCTAAGTGGGTGGGCATAATGGAAGTAAAACAACTATGACCGATTACACTAATTGTGGTTTTGATCGGTACCTTAGTGGGAATATCTTTAATAACACAAACCGTAGATGCTACCCACAAGAACTTCAAGAAACTTGTGATAGGATTCATACCCACAGAAAAGGCAGAAGAATTGACGCCAAAGGCA
>JAZFZF010000016.1:0-9617 GCA_036443875.1 Nitrososphaerales archaeon | reverse complement strand
CCAGATACATTATCATAAAATACAATGAATTTGTCATATGAAACACCAAGACTTGATAGTAGTTTGGTCATCTGTTTATTGAACGCCTCGATGCCAGTTTCTGAAGTATCGGCCCAGTGAAAGGCATATACGTCCAGATTGAGAGCATATTGTATATGACCAGCAGAGTACTCCTTCCACGATCTAGTATCTATCACAAGGAGATCATCATTTCCAAGTTTTTCCTTTAACTCGCCGGTGCCGATCAACATATAGATCAAGTTAATACATTTATTATTATTATTTATTGCTTGACCGTGTGAAATATAAGTAAGTTGGTGCCAGAAACTGCAAACTTGGTAAATATTGAACGTAACAGATTGGAATCTATAAAGACCGCCCACCATTTTAAGCCAGGGGCGAGAACACCAAGGATGGAAGATTATCTTGAAGTAATTTACGAGTTGGTTGGAAGAAAGGGATATGCTACTACCAGTGACATTTGCCATTACCTAAATGTCAGTTCGCCAAGTGTCACCAAAATGATGCAAAGACTGCACGAAACTGGGTATCTGGTGTACGAAAGGTACAAGGGAATAAACCTTACAGCGAAGGGTAGGGAGGTTGCACAGGGGATGCAGCAGCGACACGATATACTTGCAGAATTTTTTATTATGCTTGGTATTGATGAAGAGACGGCACATAGAGATGCTGAAGGCATCGAACATCACCTTGAACCGAAGACGCTTGAACAGCTGGAAAGTTTTGTTAAAGTAGTAAAGAACAATCCAGAAATGCTCAGGAAGGTAAGAAGCAAGGTTTAGGCTTCTATATTATCGATATTAGTTATCTTAGTACCCATCTTCCTCATCTCCTGAATATCTTCAAAGCCATGTTTTATCCCCTTCACGGCATCTTCCAGAAGTATAACATCAAGACCACGCCTCAGCGCATCTAATACTGTGTTTTTAACACAATACTCCGTCGCGACGCCACCAACCAACAGACACTTGATCTGGCTCTGTTCAAGCTTCCTAGCAAGTTCTGTTCCCTCGAAACCGGAGTATGCCTCTTTGTCAAATTCATAGCCTTTTGAAAAAACCGTAGTACTTCTTGTAATTCTTAATTCATTACTAAAATCTGCTCCCTTGGTATCCTTGACGCAGTGCATAGGCCACACCCCACCACATTGTTTGAATGAAATATGATTCTGTGGATGCCAGTCGCTCGTGGCAAATATATCCAGTCTATTCGAAGCGAATTTTTCGATATACTTGTTAAGAACTGGAACGATTTTGTCAGACTCCGGCACAGGCAACGATCCACTTGGCATGAAATCATTCTGCATATCGATTATTAATAACGCATAGGACTCGTCTACCTTGGTGACCATACGTTTATTCCACAAACAAATGATAAATACCTATCGAGGCTGCATAATAACGCTTAAGGGCGTTCCTATCATCATAGCTTTGATGATCTTCTTACCAGCATCAGCTCTTTTTGAAACTTTTATCTTCGACCTTTTGCCCACCATAGCAGAAAAGAGATATTCGTTATCTACATAAACATCAACTGACCTGCCAATGGTTTCATCGCCAAATAATATGTTCACTGAATTTCCTACCTCGGTTATATCGAATTGTACATCTTTTCCCAATGATTTCAGTTTTGGCTCCACATCTATCCTTATGCCCAACATCTTCTCTAATTCATTTATAGTAGAGCCACCCTTACCAATAAGCACCGGTATAGCTGATTTATCCACTTTTACGACAGCTTTGTTTTTTGAAATTATTTCAACTAGAGCACTTCTGTCAAACCTTTTCATAGTCTCAAGTATCCTTGCTTCTGCAAGCTTCGTAACGCGATCACCTTCAGGTTCCTTCGTTATTGGGACTACTACATTTTCTGCACCGAACGTGTAAATTTCATACTCCAGTTTTCCTGTCTCAAAATCTTTTACATCAATCACTGGCCTTGCAAGATCCTCCTCCACCATCCCTGTAGGAACCCTAACAGTCAGATCAAGTTCATACACTTTATTTATCTGACCCTCCTTGACAAAAATTATTGTATCAAGTATATGCGGTATCATGCCCAACTCTACCTTTCCAATAAATCTCTGTACAGCATCCAATGGGCTGCTTGCATGCACCACTCCAACCATGCCTACACCAGCAAGGCGTAAATCGGCAAGAACCATAAAGTCGCTTGCCTTTCTAACCTCGTCAAATATAGTGTAGTCTGGTCTCACAAGAAGCAAGATCTCAGCAGCTTTTTCAAAACTTCCCTCCAAAGGGGAGTACTGCGTCACCCCATCGTTAACTTGCAGATCTCTAGGCGATTCAAATGTCTTGACGATCTTTCCCTGTGACATGTAAAAATCTGCAAGGCTGCTCGCGAGTGTGCTTTTCCCCGACCCCGGTGGACCTGCAATCATCATACCTTCAGCTCTGTTCTCCAGTCTCTCCATAAGTCTTTTAGATATATTGTAATCTTCAAGTGTCAGCATTACAATAGGTCTCACAAGAGTAATTTCAAGGCTATCGGAAAATGGTTGTCTTGTTACCACTATCCTATACCTGCCCAGCTGAATAACTGTTGCACCGTTTCTGCTTATTTCGGTAGACCCAAAACTACTCACCCTAGAAGCATCAGATACTTCTCTAACTATCTGCATCAATTCATTAACGGAACATTTTTCTTCCCTTAATTTAACAAGTTGAAAATTATCTGGCTTACCACGCTTTGCCATCGGTGCAACCCCCTCCTTCAAATGCACGCTCATGATGTCACTGTCAAAGAACTTTTCAAATGAGAGACCCGTCGTATTCACTGGTGACCTTATATGCTTGGAACTTATGCCTTCGGCTTCAGCAACCAACGCTTGTACGTAGTCCGCAGTTATCAGCGTAGCTCCTTCATTTTTAGCAATATCCTTTATCAGAGCATCTATTCGGCCATGGCTTGCAAGTTTAATGTCGTCCATACTGGGCCTTTCGCCAACAAACCTTATCTTTACTCCCTCGCCAGTGCAGAGTTCACGTATCTTCTTTATCTCAACAAGTCCAGCAAAGCCAGGCTCCCTGTTTCCGGATGCCTGTGCCTGCAGTTCATCAAGCACAGCAAGGGGAATTATTATTTCCTTGTTTTTCATCTCACCAGCTTCCAGCATCTTGGATATTCTACCATCGATGATTATACTAGTATCTAAGACTACCCTACCTTCCAATACAGTAACCTCTATGCATGGCATTTACGGTCCAAAATAAATATCTATTACAGTTCTGCTGAGGCTAGAACCACCTTAGCCTTGTTTTTGAATGATACGATTTAAAGATGCTGACACGTAACCAATACGGCTAGTGAACCCATCCCTGTATATAATTTTCGATTTTAGTTGCTTTGTAAATATCTAGGAATCATCAAGACTTTAATCAAGACTTTGTTCGTTTGTTTGCATACCTTTAATTTCACACTAATTTCTTGATTACTAATGATAAGCTTTTATTTTATTCAATAGGAGTATTACCATGTCGAAAAGATATTCCCTTGACGAGATTAAACATAAAGTTATAGATGTTCTTAAAGACATTGATACAGGTCTTTCAGGTGTAGAGATCGCCAAAAAGATCGGTGTCAACAGGATCACCATTACAAAATATCTTGGTATTTTACAAGCCATTGGGTTGGTAAAAAAGAAAGAAGCAGGTTCGGTCAATGTTTGGTATCTTGCAAAGGGAGTTACCGAGTTTGAGCTCCCCATTGACATTCTAGACGTTCAACAGCTTTACATGAACGCACTATTCAATCATTCTGAAGATGAAGCTAGGAGGATAATCATTAACGTTCTACAATCCGGCGTAGATCCTATGAAACTGCTTTCCGATGTTATAACCCCAACATTGAAGACTGCTGAGGAGTTGTACAGTAGGGGAAGGATGACCGTTACCGAGACTGTGTTCATAACCAGCTTAATCAACGAGTCTATAGATCTGATAAAATTCGATTCTTCACGTGATGATATCAAATCAAACACATATGCTGTATTTATGAGTGCACAGGGCGAATCGGATACCATAGCCTCAAAGATGACATCTGTTGCATTCTACGTGAAGGGATGGAACTCATACTTTCTGGGCAACGTAGCATCAGAAAGCGATCTGTTGTTCGACATTGATCTATTGAAGTTCCTGAACAAGATATCGAAGACTCGGCGAGGCTTAATGATAATAGGTATATCTGTGATGCAGAAGGAGCATCTGCAGAGCACCAGCGAAACCATAAAATCTGTTAGATCAAAACTTGGCAGGAACATGTTTGTGCTTGTAGAAGGTGAGGCTTTCAATGCAGAAGATGTAATTGCTAATGACATTGGAGCTGATTTCTATGCGAAGAATCTATCCTCCTCAATAGAGTGGGCCGAAGAACTATATAAGAAAGTCAAGTGATAAATTATAAACCCACTTCTTTATCAGAACCTTCTTTCTTCACTTCATTCTCTTCTTGTGATTCACCTTCTTTAGGCGGTGTTTGCTTTTCCTCTAGGTCCTCCACGGGATTCAATAATGATCTGATTATACCTCTCTCCATTCTTCTATTTATCACGAAGAATGTATCTAGTATGAGATAGATGAACACCGCAAGAGTGATGAATGACGATATAGCCAGTAAGATTTCTATATCGGTAATTATAGAGATGGATGGCGTTATAAAACTCGAGATCAATAATACTGCTACACCAGTTACTAGATTCCTGATAATTCTATGGAGGTAATGCATCCCCCCAATGGTTATAGGGGCTTTGACAATCCTACGTTGAGTCGCGTCAAACAGTGACTCGGTAATCTTTCCAGTTTTGCCGAAGATACTTATAATTGGATATGCTATAGCAACTACCGTAAGGATTAGTTTGAATATTTCATATGATACGATCTGTAAAGATGTGAAAGTCTGGTATAGTATAACAATGTAGGGATCGCTCAGTGAAAGAACTGAGAGTAGTGCTGCTATTATAGCAATGTTTACTATGAACTTTGGTATCATAGTACGTATTACTTCTGCTACACTCTCCTTCTGTTGAAGACTCGACATAAAGTTCCTGAATATTGTGCCGAGTACTTCTAGAGGTGCAAAAAATCGAATAGGTATCACAGTTCTTGAGTCCTTGATAGTTGGCAGTATCCTCATTAGGGGTGGTATGACAACTATGGTTACAAGAGATACTATCATCGTAATGGGAAAGATCGCTTCTCGTACAGCATGGAGGTCTACACCTTGTTTTGCAATAATAAATGAAAACTCTCCTCTAGGAACCATCATGATGCCTATCGTAGCAGATCCCTCTCTACTATGCCCTGAAATGAACGCACCCAAGAAATTCCCCGTAAACTTCCCTATTATTGCCAATATGATGATCGGGATCGATATCCACATATATTCTGGGAATAAACTAATGTTGATCAACATCCCTATCGATACGAAAAATATTGTGACAAAAAAGTCATGCAATGGACGAATTTTGTTTTTTATGGCATCCGCCTTGGGTGCTGACGCGATCATCATGCCCATCAGGAAGGCCCCAATGGCTGTGCTCAGACCCAAATAATTTGCTAGGAATGCAAGACCAAATCCTAATGCTAAAGAAGTCAAGAAAGGAGCTTCATCGATATCAAGTCTATCGACAGCTTCTATTATCTTAGGTACAACCTTTAGTCCTACTCCAAGCGTTATGATGAAAAATGCCATAGTCTGTGCTACAGTTATGGAGACTTCAAATATCCCCACACTTCCACTACTAACGTTTGTTAGTATTACAAGTATGAGTACTGCCGTAAGATCCTCGATTATTAGCGTCCCAATAACTGTCCTCGCTTCTTTTGTCTGCAGTATACCAGTATCCTTTAGTAGTTTTATTGCAATTGCTGTACTGCTTATCGCAAGAACGCCTGCTAGGTAGAGTGATTCCGTTACTCCCCAACCTAACAAAGAACCAATGATGAACCCTATGAAGAACATTATGGATTGCTCAACCAAACCAACTATGAGCACCGTCCCTCCGACTTCCCTTAACTTGTTGATGCTAAATTCAAGACCCACTACAAAGAGCAAGATTACTATGCCGAATTCTGCCAGCAGGTCAACAAGTTCCAGATCTTTTACCACCCCAAAACCAAAGGGTCCTATGGCTATCCCTATAAGAATAAAACCAAGAACTGGAGGATAGCGAATTCTTTTGATCAGTGCAGCCCCAATCATTGCACCACCAAGAATCAGAACCAACAGAGCAAGAAACTCGGTTACGCTAGGCAACAAAGGCTTTCATAGAAAATTTTATGTTTCAGCTATTTAAGTTGGCAGTTGGGTATTTACAACTCGGTGCTGAACAAAGTTGAATCTCAAGTAATAGGGCTAGGGTCCAGTCCTGATAGCAGTTCTATTTGTGGGTTCCATTATATCATGAAAGTAAGAACTTGGTTTTCTTCAAAGGATTTAGGCATAAATCATAATGTCCGTGGATAATTTAACAGCGGATGATTCGATAGTTGTAACTCATCTAAAAATATTAACATTTGTGACTCGTTAATGGAGAAGGCTTTTCATATTTTAAAGGAGTAATTTGATCAGCAGAAGTTCTGTGTCACATAGATCTTACCATCCTTCGCTATTGTTACACCTACACCTTCAGACTGCCACAAGTCCCTTAAGATAGTCTCTCTATGTCCAGAGCTATTCATCCATCCATCAACTACTTGACGGGCTAAATCATCTTGTGAATAATATTCTACAACAGAACCAAAAGGAGAAAGAGTTTTACCCAGATGTATCAAATACAGATTCTCTCCACCGTTGTAGATATACCTACCATCTATGATTCTGCATGTGAATCCAGTATCGCTATAACGGTCCGAGTAATCTTTACCCTGTGGATCTTGATGACTCAATAAATTGTTTTTAGCCATCTCTTGACTGTATGCTCTTGCTATTGCTACCAACTTCGAATTAACTCGTAGCGGTGCAAGGTCTTGCTTGCCACGCTCTATGTTGACCCGATCGTGTACCAGCATCTCTAGCTCTGTGGGGTTGGTCATGTCTACGGTGAAGTCTAGTTCGCGTTGAGCATTACTTTCTGTATAATACAGGAAAATTGTCGAGGTAGCAACTAGTGTCGATATAGCCAGCATTGTTCCTCCAAGAATCCGCATGATAGAAAGTTCGATTTGTTTTCATATAAACAGTTGTCAGTTACACAAATTATCAAGCTATGAAGGTAGTTGGTTCTTCCACTGCCTGACCTTAATCATATATAAAATTCGTCTATGTAATTTTGATATAGAAAGCCCGAGCGAATGAGTTAAATAGAAATCACAAGCGCTCAGGATATGTCAAGAAAGAATGGGAAATCACCAAAGAAAGAAGATTTCGATGCAGCAGTTAAATTTATGACTCCGTGCGGAAAAATGGGTAGAGGAAATTGTTAATTCGATATCCGAATTGAATTTAGGCGCACGGGGCAAGGATATAGTATTCATGTGAATTCTAGAAATATTGCTTTATCACACATCATATTCAAACAACATTATAACCCATCCGCTAGCGAAGATCATATCCGATATATCTTCTGGGGAAGCGATAGGCTTCGTAGATTGGTCTGAGCGTGAGAAGTTATTCGGAAGAAAGTAGGTCGATCCAAGAGGGTGACCGTAAGAAGCTAATTTGAAATACTAATATGTCTACTCTGGTTGAGTTGGTTTTTGGTCACAAAACATTATTTCAATTGCTATTACGTGATAATCCTATTTAAACGCGAAAATTATAATGGGCCGGATGGGATTCGAACCCACGACCTTTCCCGTGTTTGAGAACATTTCGGTTATCAGCCGAATGCTCCAGCCAAGCTGAGCTACCGGCCCGAGAGGACGCTAGTTGAGCTGTGTATTAATACTTATTTCTGCAAGACAACCCTGCTATTCGGTAATGATCCTATGAATTTCCATCCCTGTAAATTAGCTGTTCTATTTCCGTAGGCAATTCTTAGAAATTCTTCAAAACACGTCGAACGAGGAACCACTTTCAATTGGCTTTAAGCAGCGTAATGAATATCTGATTCCTTCGGCTTATGATTATAATTGTGGTCATCGCTCCTGCAAATACAAACAATGCGATTATACCGAACTCTGGAACTACAAAGTCTGCAATTATCTCTATCGAATCTGTATCTCCTGGAACAGCGAATCGAATTGTGGTCGATGAAATGTTAGAGGAGATCTCTTCGAAAGGAATCTCCTGTGAATTTGTTCTTACTGTATGAATCCCGCTCAGCATCTTCTTTGGCAGGGTCAACTCCAAATCTCCACCATTACCCTTTATGTCAAATCGTACAGACTGTTTTGGAATGATTGTAAATGATGATGGTATCGCACCATCTGTTTTACCAGACAAGGTATAGGTAGTACCATCATAGCTAGATGATAAAGTAAAGGTAAATGGTTTGCTTGTTAGGCTCTTTGGTTGTATTTGATAGATTGTGCCGTGCTCCAGAGAAGTTAGATAAAGATAGCCATCAGGACCAACATCTATATCAGTAATACAGCCAAACCCGAGTCCGAAAACTAATTCCTCGATGGAATCACCTTCGTTAGCTACGGAATCCCGTAATATTGGATTATTAAATACAAAACCATTTCGTTCTTCATTCAAGCTAAAATTGTAAAGAATGCCGTTGTTGCAGTCCCCTACAAACAGACTGTTTTGGTATTTTTTAAACGGTTCTGAATTTATGAAAGATAGTGCTGTTGGTGCGACAACTCTCTCCCAACTAAATTCTGGATTACTATACACAAAGTGCTGAAATTCTGGTAACTTTTCCAGGTCAGATTCAGTAGCGGGACCCATGATCACTCTCCAACCACTGTTGAAACCATCAGGCACTAGATTAATTTCATCCCACCTGTCTGGCCCATTTTCCGTATCCCAGAGATTACCTGTAACCGGATCTACTGCAAGTCCAAAACTATTCCTTATGCCCATAGCATAGTACTTCTCTTGTGGCATCAATTGTACAATTACACCAGTGTCATCTACAGATCCTGAAGCAAAATTTTGCAGAGGGCCTTTCCTATTCAGATCACCGATGACTGCAAATACTTCACCATTCAATCCAGTGACCATTGCTCCACCATCATGATTTGGACCTGGAGTTACCGGTAAATCTTTAATCAATACCTGCTCGATCAACGAATTACTATTCCAGTGAAATTTATAGATCCTATTTCCCAATGGTGTTCCGCCATCTCTATCTGACTCTGTAAGGTAAAGGTACACTGTTGAACCAATTGCAACTATACCAAGAAGTCCCCGCTCGCTGTTGTTGCTCACTTTTAGGTCAAGGACTGGTTCTTTCTGAAGAATCCCATCCCTAACAAGCATAACCTTTCCATCATTTTTCTGAAGAACCAAGATATCATTATTACTAACAAAAGCGATAGTTGTTGGCATTACAAGATCTGACACGAATTTCCTGATCATATAATCTTCATCTATCAGAAGAGGTTCTCCAAAACTTGGTAAGATAGGTACATAAAACATTGAAACAAGGATGAACATTACTAGCTTTTTCACTTGCACCTAGAGTT
>JAZFZF010000015.1:0-2922 GCA_036443875.1 Nitrososphaerales archaeon | reverse complement strand
GATGACGTAATTGTTGCCCTAGGAGGTAGAGACCACGTTGACGGTCGTCTTGGTAACGACAAAATATGTGGTGGCGATGGTGATGACGCACAACTAGCCGGTTCGTTAGACGACGACATGATAAGCGGTGGACCTGGTGACGACAGACTGCTGGGTGGTCAAGGCAATGACATTCTGATTGGTGACGACGGTTTTGACAGAGCACTTGGCAATCTTGGAAATGTCCCGGTACCATTCGACAAATGCAGTGCTGAGATACAGAAATTTTGCGAAGAAGATCTTGATCCTTAAAGAAAGCGAAGATTAGATGGTTCTAGACTTGCAAAGGTTCAGAACCTCCATTTTCTTTTTTAACTTGCAAGACAAAAAGAGATTTTGACTTGAGTCGCTAACAGGAATTAATCAAAGATGAATAGGTCACTACCGTTATCACTAAATTATTTTTCAAAAGAGAATTTATGATTGACATTTGATACAAACTGTTAACAAGAGTTCTAAACTAATCTCATAAACGATACGGGTCTCGATGAATTATTCATTATTTTGTTTTGCTAAAAAATCTATAAAAAACTCTCCTTCATACTCTACATAATTGCCTAAACAACTTCTTATTGATTTAATGGATAATTATGATGATAGACAGATTAGGCTACTAGCAGAAAGAGCTTTCAGATCACTCAAGGATACGGTTATGTTCACACAAAAGAGAAGAGACATCAGAGCATTTTTTCACCTCATGGATGAGTATATTATGATTACAGGAATTCCATGCGAACATACAATAAATGGAACCGAGCACAAAGTCGCTATACAACATGAGATGGGATCGAAGTGGTCCGAATTCATCAAGGAACTTCTTGTCTTGGTTTTTGAGGTGGCGGAGAGTAGGGCTGATTACGAGCTTACAGAATCCTGTGTAATAGCAAATGTTGATCTTCCGGAAAGCATTTATGAGTAGCTCACTGTGTGACACTGTATTCATTTTTCTTAAATATCGCGTATTGCGATATACCAAAGGATGTATCTTAAGGCATGTTTCGTTGTAAATAATTCAACTCATTTTATCACTAAGCACCTGCTTAGTGTTAGCCTCTTTGGAGAACATTTACCAATAAATTTCAATAACCAAGCGCAAAGCGTGGATGCTATACATTCTGGAAGAATCGAAGATAAGCAGTCAGTTAGAAGGTTTTGGTGAAAAGAGAATGTACTCTAAGCATAAAAATGAAAAAGTCTAAGAGAATAGCGTGTAAAAGGAAAAATGATAACAATCCTCAGACCATGAGCGAAGGAAATCAGCATGCTGAGGCAATGGATAATTTATTCAAATTACTTACTAGATTTGGATACTGCCAAGCATTGCTTTACAAGGCTTGGGTAGAAGCTTCCAGCGAGATAGAGAGTACGGTGGTAAAGAAAAAAGACATCAACAATAATAATACTGAAGAGCCTAACTCTCTCTACATCGATACCTTCGAGGAAAAATTTACCACTCTTTTCCAATCTCCTGAATTTGCATCTAATGCTAGTAAACTGCTTAATTCATTGGTTGAATGCATAAAACAACGGGATATGTTGGTAGAAAATGCTAGAAAAACTTTGGAAAAATAAAGTTAGGTAATTATTTTGATAGCATGTCAAGACGCACAAAAGATAACAGATCTGAAAATACGTATTCAACGTCAAATGTTGGATCTTTACATGGGAGCTTTTGGCGTATTGCCGGTATTGTCATCCCTAGATGAAAAAGATTATGAAACTACTCCAAACGATGTTGTATACAGAGAAGATAGCCTAAAACTCCTGCATTACAGGCCAACAGCTAAAAGATTGCATCGGACACCGTTGGTGATTGTTTATGCTCTCGTGAATAGGCACTATATACTCGACATTGAGAATCGGAGTGTGGTTAGGAATCTATTAGATCAGGGCTTTGATATCTACATGATAGACTGGGGGACCCCTGGTAGCAAGGAAAGAACGTTGACCATTGATAATTATGTCAATGGTTATATGGATAGATGTGTTGATATTGTAAGGAATCTTTCTAATATTACTAAGGTATCACTTTTCGGTTACTGCATGGGCGGCACATTTACTGCAATATATACAACACTGCATAAGGAAAAGGTAAAAAATATAATAACTCTAGCACCATCGATTGATTGCATCAAAGATACTACTGCTTTCGGATCACTGGCCAGATCCCTTGATATAGATAACTTTGTTGACACATTAGGCAACATCCCAGCAGGTTTTCAATATCTTTTCTTTATGTTGCTCAAGCCGTTTAAGCACTATGTTGGCATGTACAATCAGGTTGCTGAAAAGATCGATGATAATGACTTTGTCGATAACTTCATGAAACTAGAGAAATGGTTATGGGATACACCACCTATCCCCGGAGAAGTATTTAGGCAATGGGTAAAAGAAATTTATCAGGAAAACCTGCTTGTTCAAAATAGTTTGAAGATAGGGAGTAAGTTGGTGGATCTTAGCAAGATCGATATACCACTCTTGAATATAATTGCAGAAATTGACCACCTTGTGTCCCCAGACAGTAGTAAAGCATTGAATTATGTAGTGTCAAGCAAAGATAAGAGGATTATGATATTTCCTACAGGTCATATAGGTCTATGCACCAGCTCATATTCCCAGAAGGTAGTGTGGCCTAAAGTAGGTGAATGGTTAATAGAGAGGTCCTAAGCAATCTATACGCGAACTGAATCTCCAAAAGCTAGGGTAATGGAAACTGATGTATCGACACAATATATTATAGAGGTCTTTTCTTTGGATTCATCTCCTGGCTGTATAAAGAGACATGCAAGGGACATTTGCTATCCATACTACATAAGTTCACTTGTACACCAAAAGTATGATTAGCAATAAAATACTGCATTTCATATTGGAAAGGTATTACTA
>JAZFZF010000014.1:0-5187 GCA_036443875.1 Nitrososphaerales archaeon | reverse complement strand
CACTATAGTTTTGTAGCTGAACATTTCGTATAAAAGCTTACCATCCTTTCTCATTTTTCTAGATACTTCTTCCAGCAATTTGATATCATCATTATGATAACCTTATCAAAGGGAGAAGCTCTAACAGACAGCTCTAAGATCTCCCTATTGTCATTGAAGGGATCTATTCCTTGAGAGAATACTAATCTGGTATTCTTCACTTTTATTGAAAGACCATATCCATGTAAGAATAAACTTTTCACACAGTATTGACTTTCGTTATGATCTTAAACATTATCCAACTAATCATAATCTTAGTAATTACGTAGATAAGGGACACAAACCCGTGCGTGGGAGAAGGGGGAGAGACTCTTTTTATTGAGGCTCGATAGTAGCCGGCGGCTTACTTGAAACAGCATAGGTGACCCAAGTAACACTTTCAATCTCGTTGGTTATCCTGTTGCTCATCCTTTCAAGTAGTTCATACTGCAGTCTTATCCAGTCTGCTGTCATAGCATCCACAGATTCAACAATCCTTATGGTAACTATATTGCCATAAACCCTTTCGTCGCCTAGGACTCCAACCGCTTTGTCGTCTCCTACCATCGCAAATGCCTGCCACACCTTATCATACATATCTGCCTTTAACAATTCATCTTCAACGATTTTACTGGCTCTTTTGCAGATATCGATCTTTTCTTCTGTAAGCTCGCCGATAATTCGTACTGCAAGCCCGGGACCAGGGAATGGATGGCGTTTGATGAGGCTTTCTGGCATCCCCAAAAGCCTGCCCACTTCTTTCACCTCATCCTTGTACAGACTACGCAATGGTTCTATTACCCTTAAGTTCATCTTTGGAAGCCCTGCAACGTTGTGGTGTGATTTTATCAATGAGGCTGGCCCTCTCGAAACACCGCTCTCTATCACATCTGGATAAAGTGTACCTTGCGCTAACCACTGGAAAGGTCCGTTTTCTTTCGCAACTTCCTCAAATATTCTGCCGAACTCCTCCCCAATTACCAAGCGTTTTCTCTCCGGATCTGTTACACCCTTTAATTTCTGCATAAATCTCTCTTCGGCATCAACATAAATCAGTTTGATACCAAAATTATCTTTGAATATCTTTACCACCTCCTCCTCTTCGCCTTCCCTAAGCAACCCATGATTTACAAATATACATCGGAGCTTATCGCCTACAGCTTTATAGATTACCAGTGCAGTGACAGTAGAATCTATTCCACCACTCGTAGCACATAGGATTGCCTCATTTCCTACCTTCTGTTTGATCTCTTCAACCGCCTTCTCTAGATAGTCCTTCATATCCCATTCTTGCTTTGCCCTGCAGATCTTCACTACAAAATTCTTCAGAACCTCCATACCTCTTTCCGTATGTGCAACCTCTGGGTGGAACTGTATACCGTAGAGGTTTCTTTCCTTGTTGGATATCGCAGCAGCGAATGAATTGTTGGTATGTGCAATAACCTTGAAACCCTCGGGAAGTCTATCGGCAGCGTCGCCATGACTCATCCAGCACCTCATTATACCATTTAACCCACTGAAGAGGTCTGAAGGATCATCGATCATAAGATCAGCACTACCATACTCCCTATTGGCTTTCTTGACCTTACCTCCAAAATTGTGCACAAGAGTTTGGTGCCCGTAACAGATGCCGAGTATAGGTAAATTCAATTCTAATATTCTCCTATCGCAGACAGGCGCATCTTCTTCATAAACACTTGCCGGCCCACCAGAGAATATCATTCCTTTGGGTTCCATCTGTTCAAGTTTCTCTGCCGAAATATCATATGACACAAGTTCCGCATACACCTTGAATTCCCTTATCCTCCTGCAGATCAAGTACGCATATTGAGAGCCAAAATCCAGCACTACTATCTTATCCATGTTGTTTACCTTGTCTTTTCTAGCATCCTTGTAAGTACCCATACAGCGGTGTTGATAATTTCGTCCAGTCTTTCTCTATCGCCGTAATTGTTTACCATGATCTTTCGTATCATACCATTTTCATCATCAATACTATAATCAATGATCTGATTTGGTTCCAACTCTCCACGTTCAGCAAGTTCCTTGTCCTTGCCTTTCATTCCCTCAAGTATTCTGTTTATGAAGAATGATTGGAAGGGTGGAGTATTAATATTGAATTTCATATCACTTATGGGAACGATAGTAACGGAATGGGACGTCGTGTAGGCATTTGCCAGTGTGATGTTCTCCTTGTTCTTGAGCTCTCGTACATCCGAGAACTTACTTCCTGCCTGCTGACTCAGTACAACTGCTGGTTTAAAACTAACCTGTTTGAGCGTGTTATCTATTACCATCAATGTCATCTTTAACCTCTCAAGCTCATCTTCCTTATCGTTGATTTGTTTAACAAGCCATTCGCTTAATTCTGCTAGCCGCTTAACTTCGTCATCTGAGTAACTCATAGGATGGATCAAGTAATCTGGTATAATAAATTTAATCGAGTCTCTCGATCTCGTTCAATCCTATGTTTTTGAATCCCTTTATCATGCTAGGCGAGGCATTGTATAATTTTGCTTTTGTAAAGGTTGCCAACCACTCCAACAATTCCTGCCCTACATACATCTTTGTAATCTTCTCTCTTTCATTTTTTATTCTTGTTTTTGAGTATCTTCCAATCTTATCTCTAAAATCCATACCTACCAATACGATATTCTTAGCATTGAATCTGCTTGCCAAAAATGCGGCGCGATCACCATCTGTGAAACCACCAAAGTTGTGTATGTCGTGGAATGGTTTCACCTGCGTTGTTCCTATACACTTCTTCATCTTTGGAACCAATTTTCTCAGAAGATTAACGTTATCACCATGTGCATGCACTACCATTATGGAACCTCGTCTATTGGCTTCCAGTAGATGTTCATGGCTTCCATCCAGATCGGTCACAACAATATCTGGCTTGATCTCATTCTCAACAAGTGCCTCTGATGCCCCATCGGCAGCTATTATGACGAATGATTTCAAGTTCTTAACAGTAAGTATACTATCCTCTAGCGAAGGACCAGCACCAACAATGAGAACATTTTTGCCAGTAACCAGTTCCTTGAGATGATGTATGTCAAGGCTCTTCCCATGGAGGAGTTCGCTCAAAAACTGGGCGGAGCTATGATCTTCCACAATGCTGTAGCCAAATTTTGCTCGTAACTTATCATACCATCGAAACCATAAATCCAACTGCATCTCACACGATCTATTACTGCTATCAAATAAACTTCTTGTGTCATACAGTTAATAGTGATTGAAAAGACAAATTAGTGAACATATATGAATTTAGTAATCTAAATACAAAATTGAAAATTCTAAAAAGAAACCTTGCAGGATGTAACAGAACCAGTAATATTACCATATAACAAATGATAAGCAATGCAGAAGCACTTCCTTGGGAAAGTTCTAATCGACAGGGTAAGGGTAATGGGTGTGATCAATGTCAGTCCGGAATCATTCTACAAGAAATCGATCAAAGTTTCAATAAAGGAGATTACAAAAACTGCATCTGAAATGGAGGAATATGGTAGTGATTTCATCGATATAGGAGCAATGTCAACTGCGCCATACCTCAAAACCATGGTATCTCGAGAAAAAGAAATTGAAAGGATCAGGATTGCAGTAAGATCCGTAAAGGATGCAAGTGACTTGCCTATCTCCGTGGATACACCACGTGCAGCAACGGCAGAGACTGCACTTAACCTTGGTGCTACAATAGTTAACGACGTGACTGGATTGAAATTTGATGATAAGATGTCCAGAATCATACAAGATAACGATGCCTCTGTGATACTATGTGCATATGAAAAATATCCCGTATCTGGTAATGTGGTAAAAGCAACAATTGGTGCGCTTAGGAAGAGCATACAGATAGCAAAGAATGCGAACATAAGATCAAACAAAATAGTTATAGATCCTGCAATAGGTTTCTTCAGGGAGAAAGGTAACCACCCGTTCTTCACTAAGATGAAAGGATCTAACTGGCTCGATAGAGATCTAACTTTAATTAATAAATTAAAAAAGATGCAGGTTCTACGCAAACCCATTTGTGTATCAGTATCAAGAAAGTCCTTCTTAGGCAAGATTCTAAATCTAGAAGATCCTGATGATAGATTGATCGGGTCGGTTACAGCAGAGGCCATATCTGTGCTTAACGGGGCAAACATAATCAGATCGCATAACGTGTATGAGACTTTGCACGCTGTCAGGATTGCAGAAACACTGAAGTACGCATGTTAGTTTGTGTAGATTATGAATTCCCAAAACTCTATTTATCTGTGTTTTAGAAGGTAATTCATGCGAATAGCCAATAACGAGGAAGACATCATTCCAGCAGAAAAATGGCTAGTATCATTCAGGAGGAATGGCAAGCCATTCATCCGTCAATTCAGAGCAGAAGGATACTACGAAGCGTATGATACTGTGTTGACACATGCAGAAAAACGTAAATTGGAAGTTCTTTGGTTCAAAGAGAAACGAAACTGTGGTTCAAGATATATGAACAAAAATTATCCAGAATTGGAAGTAATATGCGTTTACTGTAGAGCAATCTTTAATGAAACTGAACCCATACCGTGCTACCATGAAGATTGCAGTGCCAAGCTCTGCTCAAAAACCTGTATGGTAGAACATTACAAATTCAGGCATGAAGGGTCTGTAACTTTATAGGTTATGATTCAACTGGAAGTTCTGGCATGTTCCCCCATTCATACCAGGAGCCTAGGTACACTCTTAATTTATTGAAGCCCAATTTCTTCAGCGCTAGATAACCATTTGCAGCTCTGTAGCCCCCTTGACAATACAAAATGACCTCGTCATCTTCATCAACTTTTTGATAAAGTTTCCTCAATTCATCATTTGGTTTGAACCTGCCATCATCAGCAACATTTTCCTCCCAATCCACATTTATCGCATCTGGAATATGACCTACCATTACAGCCCTAATTGATTGTCCATGATATTCAGAATGACTTCTTGCATCAATGATCTTGACTTTTTCATTATTCAGATTATCTAACAAGTATCTGTAGGTAGCAAGCACACCTTCATTTATCCTAGGCTTGAACTTGCTGGGTCTGTACGCTACTGACTCCTTCTGCAGGTCATATCCATCACTCACCCATTTTCTTGTTCCACCATCTAAAACTGCCGTTTTTTTATGTGAAAAATACTCAAGTAGCCATA
>JAZFZF010000013.1:0-4908 GCA_036443875.1 Nitrososphaerales archaeon | reverse complement strand
TGAGATAAGTCGCAGCACCAAAGCCAACAAAGATCAATGTCAGCATAATTGGAAAAGGATCACCCGATAAAATCTCCAACTTTATTTGCCCATCTATAACCACTGGAAGGTTCTGAGAATAACCTATGCTATAAAATTCAATCGTTCTTGCTTCAAACTCTCCAAGCTTTAGCCTATCAACCATGTTTCTTTGACTATTGCTTATACTGACTCGTTCGCCACTTCCGTCCTTAACCTCTGAAAAGTGCAATATCAAGGGCTTATCTTTGAACCAAGAGCTCTCCCCATTATCTATAGGAAGATAGCCGGTCTCTTTACTGTTCACCGTGATAAAGATTTTGTTTTGTCTGTCCATAACGAGTTCGATATATTCTTCGCTTTGTTCATACTCTTTTACACGGAGGACAATCGATGACTCTGGATTAGCAGTGTTATAAATTAGATTGTTGTGTATGGCTAAAAGCCAATCACTTGCATGCTCAGGTTCAAAGTGTTCAACACTCGATCCTTGAGCGTTGAATGCACTGTGTGGAATTGTTATGGTCTCAACATTTCTTTCAAATATTGCGGATCCCTCAGTAAATGTCACCGATACTAACAAAACCAGGAGAGTACAATAAAAGAGTCTCACGCCTCATTTTCCTAGACAAATAGAATAAAATCGTTTGCTTGTTCATTCTTTGATCTATAGTACATTTTTAAATAAAGGATTTATTCAGGATAGCAATTGGATAGATAATGTGAGGAGCTGCTACCTTTACATTCAAGCTGAAGATGCACTTCGGACATGAAGATCAAATATCAACGTATATTCTTGATCTCTGGGGACTTGATACAGTGGAATAGTTGATGAGACCTTTTGTAGGAATATATGCTTCTTCTTGATATGCCCTGACACGAAAAACATATGAATGCTGATGCAAAAGGATAGGTATGGGCAAAATAGTTGCAGTATCGATTAGACTCGATGAAGAATTACTGGATAGAGCTAAAGTAGAAGCGATAGTTAGAGGTGTAACGTTGGGCGAAATTGTTAACGAGGCCTTGAGGAAAGAACTAAGTTCAAGCCAAGGTCAATAGATGTCTTCTAATGTAATGAAAAAAGCAGATGCAACGTTAGCAGTGGAAGCTATATTCTCTCGCATAATAAGATCAGGGATAGATCCGTGTAATGGTTCTTGGAAATAGTGAAGTTGCTCTGATATGTTTAAGGTTGCATATCCATCTTAACGATCTTTCCACACCTATACCAAAACCAGAATGCGGAGGCATACCATACCTCCTGAGGTCAACATACCACTGGAATGATTCTGTCGATAATTCACAATGCTTCAACCTTTCATCCAGGAAATTGTAGTCATGTATCCTTTGGCCCCCCGTAGCTATCTCACCAAAGCCTTCTGGCGCAATAAGATCTG
This sequence comes from Nitrososphaerales archaeon, assembly GCA_036443875.1. Classification (GTDB taxonomy): domain Archaea; phylum Thermoproteota; class Nitrososphaeria; order Nitrososphaerales; family UBA213; genus JAZFZF01. The sequence goes on along the minus strand of JAZFZF010000013.1, from coordinate 3,490 downwards.
CCGATAATGTTATAGTATCATTGTCAGGTTTTGTCATATGATAAAAACTTCTTGCACTCAACGGATAATCGGTTATGAAGAATGGCTTGTCAAATGTTTTAGAGACAAACCTTTCAGCTTCTGTTGGTATATCTTCACCCCATTCAAAATTAATTCCATTCTTCACTGCCGTTTCTCTTACTTCGTCATAGGTGATCTTTGGGAATGGTTTTTCTGGCACATTGAATTTTCTGCCCAGAATTTCTAATTCCGTACTTCTCCCTTCCACGATCCTGGTACAGACGTAATTCACAAGATCCTCCTGTAGTTTCATATTATCTGCTTGCTCATTAAAAGCTACTTCTGTTTCGATCATCACAAATTCTGTAAGGTGTTTGGACGTCTTAGATTTTTCAGCTCGAAATGCGGGCTGCATGATGAAGACCTTGCCAAACGCACATATGGCAGCCTCTTCATATAGTTGCGCACTTTGGGTCAACGATGCCTTCTTGCCGAAATAATCTAAATCGAAAAGTGTGGATCCACCCTCTACTGCTGACTGCACTATCGAAGGTGCATTTATGTAAACGAAATCACGCTCCACGAAAAAGTCAAACGTAGCCTTGATGAATTCAGATCTTATCTTCATTATAGAGCTGCTTTTCTTACCCCTTATGGAAAGATGTCTGTTATCATATAGGAAGGCGGACGATTTCACGGCACTTTTAGTTATCGGCCATTTATCCGCTTTTGCAATTACTTCCATCTCTTTCACTGTAAGTTCCTTCCCGCCTGGTGCTCTTACATCGTCTCTCAATTGTCCCTTTATTCTAACGGCTGATTCGATGCTGATCTCTTTCATCTTGTCAAGACACTGTTCATCAGCGACTCCTCTTTTACCAACCACCTGGATGTAACCCGAACCGTCACGTATAGTTAGGAACAACAAGCCACCAACAGTATTTTTGGTAACCACCCATCCACGCAATTCTACATTACTGCCATGTTGCATTGCGAGTACTTGATGAATATTGTGGGTCAACACTTTCTATTTTACACATCCTGTTATAAGGCTACCACTGTTTCTTTCGGCTCATTCTTATTTCTGGGAACAAAGAAGATCGAGTGCAAAAGCTGACATATATTCTCGAAATTGGAAGAGTAATTCGATTTATAGATGCAGATGATGTTAGTAACAGATACCACGAGTAGAACAGTACCGTACACATATAGTGTAGTTATACAACTCAGCACATCGCCTACAGACTTCATTGGGACAGAACCTATTACCGCAACTTGGGCAGAATATTTGCATAGCGATTGATCAATATTTATCCCTTTTAAACAATATCAAGTTTAACCATGATGCAATTGAGAAGATTTACCTATCTCCTTACGGCATTACAGAATTATCAGTTTCATTATCTAAAAATATGATCTCACTACATTCACTATATTCTCTACACCATTTAGTTTGTTGGCAGTTTCCATTAGCATCTTAGCCCTGTTGTCAAAAACAGAATCATTTAGCACCTGTTCAACCGCACTGGAAATGTCTTCTGATTTCAATCCTTTTTGCTTCAACATTAAGCCTAATCCGATCTCTTGCACCTTGTTAGCATTTCCTAACTGCTCACCGTGCTTTTCGATCGGTATAGTAACTACAGCTTTTCCATATTGTATTGCCTGTGCAAACGTGGAATGACCTCCTCTCACTATTAACAGGTTACTCATTGCAAAGATTTCATCTCTAACAGGGCACCATTCGAAGTACCATCCACTCTTGATCCTTCTTGGTATAGTCTCACCGTTTGGCTTTCCTTCAGATACCACAAATTGTATTTTATCATTATCCTTAAATGCTTCCAGAACTTTCTTCAATAAACCCATTTTAGTTTCATAGGGTCCACTTATATGAGCAAATACTATTTGCTTATTACGATCGAACCCTAGCAGTTTGGCAACCTTATCAACATGCTCTTCATTGATTGTTGGTTTTGGTGCCATGAAACCAACATATTTCAGTTTTTTTGCAGCGCTTACCACGGGCCATATATTCTTCTCAGATAGCGTGTAGGGAGGGGGGAGATCGGGTATCAATACAGAATCGCCCTTGGTCCATAATGAACCCAGTATTTCTCCCAGCATATCTTCAAACAAACGTCCAATACTAATCTCTTGCAATCGTGGAGAAAGGAGCAGTTTGATCTGATTCAATATTGTAATGCATGGAATATCCAATGTCTTTGCTATAAACAACGTAGATAACCTCGTATCTGACAGAACAACATCTGGCTTGAAACTCCCAATGTTCCTGCCTTCGGTGCCCAATTGTGCAGTAAAGTGCAGAAGGTTTTGGGGAAATTTCAATATACTTTCTGTTACGGAAAAACCTGCATCTGTGCCCCAACTCATATCAACCGAAGGAGTAGAAAAGCATTCGAATCCATGCATCTTAATGTAATTTACAGCGTCACCAAACGATGAAAACCGCAGAGTTACACCAGGCTGCAACTGATTTGCAACCAACAGCATTCTGCTCGCATGACCCAAACCCACACCATAATTCGCAATGTACACCCTCTGCATAACACTACGCATTATGAAACATAGTATAATATTGCTATGGGAGGAGTAGATAATTCATACATTTTTGGTACAACTATTGCTCCTCAGGCGGTTTGATCTTTTTGAAACTTCTATATAGCAAAAGATCGTAGATCGTTTTCAAAACCCCACTAAAGATGAATGGAAATGTCAGTGATACAAACTGAAACATGTAACCCACTAACATAGGACTCGCAGAAAAAGGAATATTCCGTGAAAGATTCGTTACGCCTGCCACCGCAACTCTTTCTTCGGGTTTCACTATTGCAACAACATAAGATTGCCTTGTGGGCACATCCATCTGTGCAAGGAACATTCTAAGCATGTAAATTGCCATTGCTATATGCAGTGTAGGTGCCAAAGCAAGAGGGATGAGCAGAATGTTGGCTGGTATGTGTGTAAATACCATAGTTCTGACGAGGCCTATCTTACTCGCAATTTTTGCGGCTAGAACGTATGACACTGCAGTAAGGATGCCTGCGATGAAGAATATGTCAGCAATCTCGTTCTCGGGCAGAGCAAATTTTACGAAGAACCAGTATGCCACCCAACTCTGTATTACAAATCCTCCAGCAAAAGAGTCGATGCCAAACAACAATGATAATTTCTTTACTATTGATTTCGTCTCTTTGCTAAGCATAACTTTCTTTACAGGTGTTGTGCCTTTGACTTCAGTATTCTTTGACAATGCAGCATAGATAAACATAGTAACCAATCCGATCAATGCGTAAAGCATGAAGAGTGGCTGGAATGAATTCACAAGATCATATCCATATTCAACACGCAAAAACTCTGGAACCTTTGCCATCAGTGTTCCAACTGCCATCGCTAGTGTTCCTATTGTGCTGAACAGTGCAAAAGCATAATTCCTCTTCCTATCAGAGCTTGTCTGCGGAATGATAGC
>JAZFZF010000012.1:0-7549 GCA_036443875.1 Nitrososphaerales archaeon | reverse complement strand
TTCTTACAGACGTCCCAAAATTTGTCGCTTACATAATGCATGTTATCAATTATATGACCTTTGCTCATTGCTTGAGCTTCCTTGCTTGCAACCAAAGCAACACCAACAGCAATATATTTCCCATGTCTGTCATCCTTAACAACAACAATATCATCTTGATTGAATTCCTCCATACTAACAATTCCTGGACGCATTATTTTCGCTCCATTGCAGACAAACCGTATAGCTCCCATATCGACGCTAACGCTGGGAAATAATTTCAAGGCGTCTTCATTAGTCAGCAATGGTAGAACATTATTGTCTACTTTAACAGCAAAAAAATTCTCACCAATGAACAGACTATGACTTTCTTCCAACTCAACTACCTGTATACTCTTGAGTTTCTGCGGTAAAACATTCTTTGGCCATTTCTTATTCACGATTTCCATTAGTTCATTAGAATCACTCTTTGAAATTGTGTACTTTCTCAAACTCTACTCATAACCTCTCTTATCTCTATCAGATCACGAAGCACTGCACTAGCAGTCTCCATTCCTCCAGCACCTCTTCCAATTATTGTTTGCTGTGCAGAATATTCAGATGAAAAGGTTACTGCGTTTAAAGTTCCGTTGACACACAGTGGATCGCTCTTAGATACCTCTGTTGGTTTCACCAGCAAATCATTAGTACTTGAAGCAATGAGTTTTATCGCGTTATTTTTCTTCAGTGCGTTCTTCATGTCGTCAACACTAACGTCCCTTATCCCTGTAAAATTGACATCCTTCATTGTAACCTTCATATTCATCACCCAGTTGGCCATTATCACCAGTTTTGCAGCCGCGTCATAGCCGTCTATATCTAATGATGAATCCGCTTCTACGTACCCATTCTTCTTAGCATCTTCTAAGGCATCATTAAAGGTAAGGCTATCCTCCATTTTTGTAAGTATGTAATTTGTAGTTCCATTTAGTATACCCCGAAACGACCTTATCCTGTCACCCTTGAGGCATCTTTTGGCAAATTCAAGTATTGGAGTACCCCCTCCCACTGTTCCGCTGAAACGCAGACTCACGTTGTTGTATTCGGCAAGTTCGATCAGCGATGGCAATGCAAGTGCCAAAGGTCCCTTGTTGGTTGTAATTACGTTCTTACCGCTTTTTAAAGCAGTAGTTATGTTAGACATTCCCGGCTCTCCCGTCTTAAGATTTGTTGGACCAAGCTCAACTACCACTTCAGCATCGACATACTCTATAATTTCTTCAGCTTTTTTCTTACTACCATTTTCACACTGTGCAACGGAGCCGTTGGCTCTTTTGACCTTAAGCAACTTTTCCAAATCCAAACCTGATGAGGAAAAGACAGAACCCTTACTATCTACAACAGCAACTATTCTTGGCTTCATGCCATACAATGCATATAGATCTTCGTTTCTTGACAGTAACAACTTGGCAAGATTCTGACCGACAACTCCGAACCCAATCACTACAATCCTCAAGAGTTCTCTTCACTAAAGAATCCATCTTTCTTTATATACCCTATGCTATTCTATGCACGGTTTCCCAGGAATAGTAGTTTTGTATGTTATTCTGATAATGCTCATTGTTAGCCTGAACTCCATGTACGTTATTGGGACTAGGTCTCATTGTTTCCACTCTTGCATCCATGAGCCTCAACGATAGCGGATCGCAAGCATTGGTTTGTTTACTTTTTTCAAATTCAACTTCATTATTCTGTTGATATACTTTAGTTATTAATATTATATACGCATATAGCATTGGTATATACCGTATTATTTAATTATGGTAGTCTTAGGGTTTGTCGGTGTGCAATCGGGGGCAATCTATCACAGAAAATAAGGGAGAGAGACTTTCAATATTGTTATCTATACGATTATTTGCAGTAACTGCAAAGTTCATGGGGATGAACTTTTCTATTTGCTAAGATATTCTTGATAACCATTATTTTAATAAGAGAAAGAGTTAAGGCACTGGAAATTTAATTTCAGTAATATGAGCATCGAGCTTAAAGACCGAACATTCTGGATATCTAAGGAAGATGAGATAAAGCATGGAAAGACAACGGACGTGTACTTCGTCTATACTAGAGACATACTGAAACATTTGAATAAGAACCCTCGTGTCATAATAGAAGTCTTTGCTAGGAGTGTTCAAGGTAACTGGGGCGTAGTTACTGGAATTTATGAGATATCCAAACTGCTACAAGGGATGAACGTAAACGTAAAGGCGATGGAAGAAGGTGAAATATTTCAATCATCAAGAGAATCTCTAATTTATGAACCTGTTATGCAGATAGAAGCAAATTATGCAGATATAGCGATTTATGAGAACCCTGTTCTGGGTTTTCTGTGCTTTTCAAGCGGTGTATCAAGCAAGGCAGCAAAGATCCGGCTCGCTGCTGGTGACAAGTTCCTATTTAGTTTCGGTACAAGACGTGCACATCCCGCTACTGCTCCCACAATAGAGCGTGCAGCTCACATAGGTGGATTCGATAGCGTATCAAACCTGTTGGGAGCTGAACTAATGGATATAAAACCGATAGGAACTATGCCACATGCTCTTATACTCACAATTAATGATCAATTAAAGGCTTGGAAGGCATTTGATGATGTTGTTCCAAATGATGTTCCAAGAATAGCTCTTGTCGATACATTATTAGATGAAAAAACAGAATCTATGATGGCGTTAGATCTTTTGAAGGAAAGGCTTTACGGTGTCAGGCTTGATACGCCTTCAAGCAGGAGGGGTAACAGGAGGAAGATAATCGAAGAAGTTCGCTGGGAGTTGAATATACGGGGCGGAAAGCACGTAAAGATCTATGTATCTGGAGGTTTGGACGAAGATGAGATTGCACAGCTCAGAGATATTGTTGATGGTTTCGGCGTAGGCACCAGTGTAAGTTCCGCAAAGGCGATAGATTTTAGTTTTAAGATAGTTGAGTTCATAGAAGATGGTAGAAGAATATACAGGGCCAAGAGGGGTGATATTGCAGGAAGTAAGCAAGTCTACAGGGATTCGGACTTTCATGACATAGTTACCCTGACGAGTAATAAAGCACCTTCTGAATACAAACCATTACTTACTGATCTAATTATAAATGGAAAAATAGTTAGGAAGTTCATGAACGCAAGTGAGCTCAGAGGTCGCACTATAGAAAAAATAAAGAGAATTGCAAGTGCGAAACCAAAGCTAGAGTGGATCTAGACATTAGTAAGATATCATCCTTCAACCTAGAAATTTCGCTTTTTTCTTGACTCATCTGGGTAATAGATCACTTCAGTTCTGTTTTGCGCCCTTCCAGATGCAAAGTAGAGAGTGTTATTTACGAGTTTCTTAATATCTGGTTCCGAACCATCTACACTACCAAGCAATAACAAGTAAACCCTGATCGATGAGTTCAAGACCTCACTTAGTTCCTGGTCAACCGTTGCAGTAAATGGCCTTAATGCCCCCCTAAATAGTTCCGCTCTAGCTCTGATCAGCCCAGGTATTTTTCTGCCTATGGGAGCATCAGGACCTATTATCACGACAGTGCCTGAACTATCCTTGTATCTTGAGGGTTCTGTTAATGCGCCTGGAACCATTGCATTAATTGCTTCCTTGCTTACCAAGGCAGGGATGTTAATGTATCTGTCAACCAGAGAATCCCATTCTATCCTAGTTAATTTCGTTAAATCTTGCTCGTAGTCATATTCACCAGTAATATGAATTACGGCATCTAATCTGTTAAATTTCTTGACGACAGTATCAAAGATTTTTCTTACGGCATCTTCATTCCTCAAATCTATTACATGGAAATGATATTGTGAGAAATCTGTCACTTTCGATTCATTGCTGTCTTTGGAGAATAATAGTACACATTCTGCTCCACAATTTGTAAAAGCATCGACTAACGCCTTTACTCTATCATGATCCTTTCGGGCGGTAGATGTTACAGTAAATACTGTTACTTTGCCCCTCAGATCTACATGTTCGTCTGACGAAATACCGCACGCAATCAAAGGTTTCACTGTGTAAAAAACCCTGTCAGCAGGAACCACTCTTCCATTGATCAGTCTGCTGATAGTATCATCTGCTAGGTGTAAGACTACATCCGCAGTCTCTTCTTGCGATAGGAACTTATTGTCAACGATCATTTTCCTGGTATTGTTCTGTATCTTTTCGGCGATCCCTTGCATCTTTACCAAACAATCTTTAACAGCCTTTGCGATATGCTCAGCGTCCTTGTTACCGTCTCTCTCTTTTGCAATTTCTTTGGCTACACCCATGACAACATTGTTGACAACATCATCCGGATCTCCTAGTACCTGTAGTGCTTTCGCAGTAACCTTTTCAACGTCAGTTGGTGTCAGACCTGGAAATCCTCCTATTCTAACAAATTCTGCAGCCGCCTTTGGATATACGGTCTTGTAGATTCTGTCCGAGTGAACTGGACCAGGATTGGTTGCTATAGATCGTATTCCTCTCAGCACTAATTCCCACGCCAGTACCTCTGCAAGTCTATTTTTCGCTCCCTGCGCAGATGTGTACGGACTTCTGAACCTGTACGGCCGTTGTTCATATGGTTTCTCTTCGGTGAAAAATGTGGCAATTGTAATGATCTTGCTACCTCTATCCATACACTGCAATGCTTGCACACTGGTCCAAAAAGTTCCAGTAAGATGTATCGCCACACAATCCTTAAACTCTTTGTAGGGTTGCGAAGGAAAACTCTTTACTGGACCTGAAACACCAGCGTTGTTGATCAAAATATCGACTTTCTCAAACTCCTTCTTTATATCGGTAAACATCTCTGTTATTCCTTCTTCATTACTTACATCAACACCAGGGAATGATCTAACCCTTCCAGAGCTGCCAACATCTTTGATTATCTTCTTCAGAATAGTGGTAGTCTCATCTAACGGTTCTTTCCTTCGTCCCATGATTACAATACTAGCACCATGTTGCGCAAACTTTTTCGCTATAGCCTGTCCTATCCCAGTTCCACTACCGGTGATAACCACAACCTGTTTATCAAAAAACAACGAAGAGCGCAAGCTCTGCTCTGTCATCAAAATTCGCACATTTCTATGATTAATAAATTTTTATAGATATTTAAAATCTTTATTTGACTGCGTAATATGTCTATTGGAGATGGAAGAGGAAGAAGAGTATCTGCAGACAGACATCCGCAAGATGTTGCTGAACAACCTCAAAAATTTAGGGGTGGAAGCTGATTTTGTTGATTCAGGCGAATTGGATGTTGAAAAACCACCATACTATAGCAGCCTCTTCGCTGGCAGTATATTTAGAATGGTAGATAACATGGGAACTATCAAGGTGAAAGGTCAGAATTTTGATTACATACATATAGTGAGGCGGGGTTAATGTCGGAACTAATCACTCCATGGGGTGCGTTGCCATACCACCAGATGCATTTTGTTGTGTTAGGAAACGGACAACGATTTGCAGAAGAACTTATGGCTCGAACTAGAAAAAGAACCAAAGGTGTCATACACAAGAAGGTAATAGATGTCTGGTGGGAGGGAGGAATCATAGCAGAGCAGTTGAACCACGACGCCGATCTAATATTATTGTTGAAGGAGGTATTGCTCGAGGAAGGCGAGATTTACATAGATCCGACGGAAAACTGTACAAGAATCTACAGCAGTTGGAAGGCTGAGCACAATGTCGAAATAAGCAAGAATGCATTACAAGCATATAATGCCATTGCCGGTTACGTAAAAAATTGCATGTCAGGACTTACTATTTCCACTACATAAATCAGAGCGAGATGCCGTTTTTCCCCTTTACCTTCTATGTATTAACCTGATGTTTTCAGTAAATTCCATATCATAATCACGCTTTTCAGCTTACCACTCTTTTCTTTCTTTCCAAACAATCCCACACTCTTCCAACTCATTACGCTTCAAGTCATCAGGCTCTCCACCAATCAAATGACACAAATTCTACTTTCTTCTCTTTCAACCGTGCAATGGCAAGGATGAATTGTTTTCTTACCGTAGTAGCCAATCTTCCAGCAAGTATGATGGCAGTCGCAGTAAGCATATCGTCTGGCTTTATAACCTGTACTAGATATGGTGCATGATCTATACCAGGTCCATGTTCATAAACCGCAAAATCACATCCAAACTTTATTCCTGGCGAAACAACATAACTATTCTTACGTAATTCAGTAAATACAAGATATTTACTGTAAAAATCTGCGTATTCATTTTTGCATATAGAATCCATCTTTTTTAATGAGACTATGTTACGCTCATTGTTCTTGTATATAGCCAGTTTACCACTTTTGGCTAGATAGTACCCTTCTATAAGATCCAGAATCAACGGTGAATTAAAATCAGTTCCCTTGGGTTTAGGTACACCTAACGGCTTTCCATAAAATCCATCGCCAAACAAATTTCTAGATTGCTCTAGATCCCAGACAACTATCCTGTTTTCCACAAGCTCGCCTTTAATTTTGCTCATCTTGTTAGCTACATGCTTAAAGCCAAAATTGTGAAAGAGTCAGAAGTCTCTAAGCACTTGTCGGCCGTGCCTTCAATACCTTCCAAAACATCCTTCAACAACAACAAATCCTTAACGTTGCTAACATCGTTCAGTGCTTTTATCGTCAATAACCTGTACTTTTCATCTACTTGTCTCTCCAATTTTTGAACTTCAGGCGCAATCTCTAGAGCTGTAAGAGGATTAATGCTCAATGCCCTTGCCATCTCATTCAGTCTAAACAATTCTTCAACAACCAGATCTACGAGTAATTGAATCTCACTATCAAATTCCTTTTTTAGAACACTTGGCCTTAATACAGATAGTCTAAAAGCAACACCACTCATATAACCACCAATTTCATCCATCAAATAAGCTGTCCTAAGAATGTCTTCCCTGTTCATCATAAGGCTTCCGATTTCTGATACATCTCTGGTTATTTTTCTTCTAAGATTTTCTACCTCATCCTCTGCATTCCTCATTTTTTCCAGATAGACCTGCAGAGTCTTCGAATCGCCCTCTATGAGATGAGAATAAACCGAAGAAAGATCCCGTCCGGCATTCAAAAGCTTTGTTATTTCATCCTGCAAAACCGCCAAAGCTTTCCGTTTAGCCTGAACCTCTAACTCCCCACTGTACATAAGAGATGAAATGTTAATGTATTTAATAATCCTTCCTATAATATATGAAAGAATTCATTTTACCGTATTACAAAATCTGTTCGAGATACAAGGCTAAGGCCCTTGCTTTGCCATATTCCTTTACTCTGACAAGGGCTAACCCTAGCAGGATAAAATCAGAATGGACATCGAAAGGGAAGATATGATACTGTAGACAGAGGGAGGATTATCATGAATTCAGCAGATACATATAGACATAAGATCCTACAGAATTATTCTCAAACCTCTGTTAATTCGTGTTGTTGCTAGATTAAAGATGTTACTAATAACTACATTCCCCTTCAATAAACACCGTGTAGCTTTATTGGGTACGCGGTATGTAGATACAATTTCATTCAAATAAAAGTACGTAGAGCATAAATGCAAACAACAGGTTTTATCATC
>JAZFZF010000011.1:0-3266 GCA_036443875.1 Nitrososphaerales archaeon | reverse complement strand
ACAGCGTCGAGCATGTTCATGAAACTACTACCAGCTAATACAGTGGTGGCCTTGGCACGCATACCCTCCTAGAGTTGTTGTGATATTTATAATTGCAATATTGTAATATTAATTAAGACTAATATTAATTGGGTAACTAGATGCGATGCTTCAAACCTTCTCTAGTTTATTATAATCGGTCAACTCCAACGATGCCCCACATACGCAACTAACCATAACCTTATTTCCATCTAGTACATATCGAATAGTATTAACATCTGGTGGATGCTTCCTGTTAAAACCAGGGTTGTGAAAATGTTTGAACATGTCAAGATTCTGTGTCTTTCCATATTTTGCAACCAGTGATTCAAACTTCTTCAAAGGATCGTCTTCTTCCTGCTCCTGTTGCTGTTTCTCTGTTCTATTTTGTGTTTCTTCTTTAGCCACAAATCATACATATCATATGTGTATAAAATCTTATTTGATCAGACTGGAATGCTTAAATAGAAAATTTATGCAGTTGGATATATGCCAATAGACCCTGTATGTGGTATTGAATTAGATGAGGCTGATGCTGTTGTTTTAGCCTACGGGAGGAACACATACTGGTTTTGTTGTGATGGATGTAAAAATATATTCATGAAACACCCTAGGAAGTACAAGTAACTCCTTCCTTTTTGTCGCTATATGGATCTTATTGTGACATCATAGTATGTAGATAAGGTTTTACCATAACTGCTGGGAAACAACTGCCTATTTCAGGTAAGAAATAACTTCGTATGGTGCTTTGAAGTGAACCTTAAATCACCTTCGATAAAATTCATTCATGCAGATAGTGACGAGATCCAGGTTCTGCTCGAATCTTCGACTCGATCTTCTGATGTCCTTAGGGTTCATTCCGAGTTGTCGCCAATTGGCGTTAACGTAAACGGTAATGATTTAGCTAGATATGAGACGGATGGGCAAAACCTTTTGGACTTGAACAATGGCTGGAAGTACCAGTCTGGGAATCAAATTTCGATAGTAAAAGTCACCACCGACAATAGTGATTCTACTATATCTCTGGAGTATGCGGAGGAGCAGGTATCAAAGGATCCTAAATCAATTGATGTTGCTAGTCCTCTTCTTTTAGGGATCCTCGCTGCTGTGGGGTTAGGAATAGCAGTAGTATTTATCCACAACTTCCATAATGGACAGCTATCATCAGAATGATGGGTTAGACAATCAAAAATTCAAATCCTCAAGAACCACCTACCTTCAAGTATATTCGGTCGGGCTTCACTTATCCAGATCCTTCTATAAGCACCATGACTTTTCTCGCCTTCATCTCGATTATATTTGATCATATAACCTTTATTCCAAGGAGTTTTCCGAGTTTGTTCAATAACAGTTTCACAGCATTAGGTTTAGATAGTACGTCAGGGTCTTCGTCGAATTGTTAATTCATCGTTTTCAGACAGGCAATTTTAATTAAATACATGAAGATATATCAATGTCGATATGTTGCTCTGCCCCAAGCACTGGTCTAAGGTTCAGTCCAGCTTTGGTCATGAGGATGTCCCTGACTTGGAAGCACGTTACCAGCTGGTGTTCAAGGATATGGGAAAGGATCCGTGGTATCTAACCCATCTAGTGGTCATGGAGGAACTTATTGATACTGTGAATCCTAATGACTATAACGGGGAACCCTTTAGACTCCAAGTTGCAATTGAAGCCCAAGGTGGCTGTCCTGTCTGCTTTGCCGGAGAGAATATTCTCGAAAGTGCTATTGTCAAGGTTAAACAGAAAGTCTCGATTCAGCGAGTGAAGAGTTATGACCAGAGTTAGAGATTATGCTGACGGCGACAGGACAAACATTTTCAATGTTCAGGAGAAAGGCATGGAAACTTTAGGGAATAATTCAGGGGATACAACATGAAATATATCCATGAATCTGATATCGAATTCGCAACACATTCTTGAAGTAAGTTGTAATTGGATTATTTGAGGCTTTCAAGTGACCCAAAATATTAATGATTCATTTCTTAGTCATATCGACACCGCTACAAACGTCCAACATGTTGAATAGGTGTTATTGGAAAGGCGCCGCAGGTTCTGCAGAACCTAGAATTACCCCTTACACATCCGATGCAGCTAGGGCATCTAGATTCGCCCTCTTCGCTCTTCGGTGCATCAAAGAACTGTCGGTAGATTTTATAGTAATACAGATGCTCCTTATCACGAATCCTTACTAAATCATGAGAAGCATAGTATTTGATTTTCTCTAAATAATAACCGTCGCTTATGGTAGAATTGAAATGTTCTGCAAAAACATTGATGCCGGCACCCACTTCCAGAGGCATTTTTTTACGCCATGCCACATCTTTTGTTACACAATCCTCAAAGCAGCCGCGAAGTATCCACTTGCCCACCTTGGTACCATCTTGTTCTCTTATCTTAAATTTGATAGGAATTCGTTTCGCGAATTCCAAAAACTCCTTATCCAGATAGGGTGTTTTTACGTTGATAACTAATTCCTTGCCTACGATGATCGAAGAAAAATTCATTGTGTGCCAGAGTTTTTTTAATTCACTTTCCAGTTTTCCAACCTCGAGCTTAAGCATGTATATATAGCCAACAAATAGTTCATCCCCACCATCTCCTGTCATGATAGAATTAAAGCCATTGTCCTTCAACTCCTTCAGTGAAGAGTAGATCACGCTTGTGTTTCTAATCTCCATTGGATCAAAAGATTTCATAATTCTAACGACATTCTCTATAACATTATTCGTATCTTCCATTGTAAGATGCTTGACGAGATGTCTGATAGGATACTTCTCGGCAATAATATTGGCATACATTAGGTCGGGGGCATTTTCGTATACTGTAGTTATACCCGTTAAATTAGTAAATTTTGTTGCTATGCTTGCTATTATGCTGCTATCAAGGCCCCCAGATAATAACATAGCATTGGACAAATTTCTTTGAACACTTCTTGTAAGAGCATCTCTTAGCTCGACACAATTTGTTCTGACATGCTTATTCCCTTCTGCCATTATCAGTCCATAAATTTAGTTTGTATAGGGTTATAGGTTAAATAAACGCGTAAGGATAGTATGCCAGGCAAAAGCTAACGAAATTGAACTTATTACGGAACCAATTAGCACAACTATAAAGACCTTTGGTCCAACACCAATCATTCTTCCAATAACAGTCGTGGTAGCTGAACCTGTACCTTGAAATGGCATGATCATGAACAAAGTTAAGCCTATCCACCATATTTTACCAAACCATTTTTTACTTATTAT
>JAZFZF010000010.1:0-9107 GCA_036443875.1 Nitrososphaerales archaeon | reverse complement strand
TTAGCTGCTGCTACGTTCTTTAGGTAGTTCTGGATTTTTTCCTGTTCGACAATCGTTGCCATAAGTAGATTACAAATCGTTCGTATATAACTATATGGTTACTTTTACCTATATTATCTCCATCTATATAGTCAACTTTATCTTTTATACTATGTTTCATATTTTAGTCGTTCACTTGATCATATGACTTTACGGCATGTGGCTTCCTATCATGATCAGAACATTGTAAATCGACCTTAGCATTCTGCAAGTATACATGAGCAATAGTGTTACCTGTAATTACTTGGTATGCAATAGTTACGTTTCGTATTACCTCATCCTTACCCTCTTTACTGATGAGTGTTAAAGCAGTGAAATTTACCTCAAAGGATATAACCCCGAGGAATGATCATGGATCTCCCCAATGAAGACCAATTATCCCAACATCACTAATTGCTACCAAAACGACACTTACGGATTTCATAAAATTTGTGTGTTGTAGGAATAAGAATCTCTTCGTTGACAAAAATATAATAGATCGCTAAATCTTATAACAGTGTATGAAAGCTGCTAGGATACTTAAGCCAAGAGAACCACTTATTATTGAAGACCTTAATACGCCCAAACCACGGGGTGTTCAGGTTCTTGTAAAAATGCAGTCAACTGGTGTATGTCACAGTGACTTGCACCTTTGGGAAGGTGGTTATGATGGTCCTGCAGGCCTATTCATGAAAGTTGAAGATCGTGGAGTAAAGTTTCCTTTGACTCCTGGTCATGAAGTTGCAGGCACGGTTGAAAGTTTGGGCGAGGATGTTGAAAGTTTCAATATTGGTGATAAGGTTCTGATTTATCCGTGGATAGGAGATGGTATATGTCCTGCGTGTAGGGTTGGAGAAGAAAATCTCTGTGACAAACCAAGATCTATTGGTGTGTATCAGGATGGAGGTTATGCAGAATATGTTCTTGTACCGCATTACAGGTATCTTGTCAATATTGACGGTCAGGATCCAGCTAGCGTTGCATCGCTAGCATGTTCTGGTCTTACCGCATACAGTGCTGTAAAGAATGCTAACGCTGAGGCTGTAGAATCTCTCGTAATTGTAGGCGCGGGAGGACTTGGATTAATGGGTACACAGATAGCAAAAGCATTGACCAACACAACTATAATTGTGCTTGACCTCGATGATAAAAGATTGGACGAGGCAAAGAAACTTGGTGCCGATCACGTCATTAATTCTAGAACATCAGATCCCGTGAAGGAGATAAAAGAACTCACAAATGGTCTTGGTGCAGATGTGATCATTGATTTCGTAAACGCATCAAAAACGGTTGCAACCGATATTAACATTCTAAGGAAGCGCGGCAAGCTTATTCTCGTAGGATTGTTTGGCGGTTCGCTCGAACTTAACCTTGCCCTTATGCCTTTACGGGTCTTCAAGATAATAGGGTCATATACTGGTAAATTAGGTGATTTGGTAGAACTGGTTACA
This sequence comes from Nitrososphaerales archaeon, assembly GCA_036443875.1. GTDB lineage: Archaea > Thermoproteota > Nitrososphaeria > Nitrososphaerales > UBA213 > JAZFZF01. The sequence goes on along the minus strand of JAZFZF010000010.1, from coordinate 7,638 downwards.
CTCGCCAAGAAAAATACGGTGAAATCTATAGTGTCTAAGAAGTTTAAACTTGATGAGGTCAACGATGCCTTGCTTCAGTTGAAGGAAGGTAAGATTATCGGCAGAGCAGTTATATCCTCATAAAAAGGTAATCTCAAAATGCCTTGGTTACTAACTAGCCCTGTCCTTCTATAACTATCAATGTAACTGTAGAACGCACCTTCGACATTCTTCTGATCTTCCATGTTATAGTCTCCTTCAACGAGTCCATGTTATTCGATTCTATCTTTGCAATGATATCATAGATGCCATAAGTTCCTTTTACTTCCTTGACGCCATCCAGCCCCTTGATGTCCTTAATCATACTCTCCTCTGAACCGAGGTCACAATTTATCAACAAATATGCAGTTGGCATGAAGAATATTACGCAGGTGTAGTATTTAGCGATTTTATTGTAGTTTAAATACAGTTAGCTTATCAACCAAAGTAGGATCTTAATGTTATAGATTATGGATGTAAAATCGATATCATAGGAAGCCATTTTTGCATATCATCTGAAGAGAAATTTGTATTCATATCTTTATTTGCAGAAGGAAAGTTTGCTTTGAAGAATATGCTTGCACCTAGGAGGTGTAAAGATGAAATTAAAAGCAAATTACCATACATTCGAATTACAGAAATAGAAAACACTCATTTGATATGACACATGGGCCAGCTGCTGCTATCAAATCTTAAGCTATTCTGTTACCTCTTGAAGCTGCGTTAGAGGAGCTTGATCAGGGAATAAATGACAAGGGTGATGGAATTTTACCTGAAATTTACAGACCCCATGAATACTGATTTGTAAAATTCTGAGAATTATAGAATGTAGATTGTAAAATACGAGAACAATTATAAGCCATAAACCTTGCCATGTTTGTTTGATGCCAAGCGATAATGTGAGAGAGAAAGAAGTTGAAGAATTTGATCACTATGGAGAATTTACTGTAGAACAAAAAATGGAGAAGCATTTTGGCTCTAACAGCCTCGTCATGTTTAAGGTTGATCATAACAAGTATGGATACCAACGTTTTGAAAATGGGAATTTGGCAGTGGAAAAGATTATTGCGTCTGACAGACCATTGGTCCTCGGCTTATTTCCTGTTGCACCGCTTAACACTCCAGCCAAATATGGAAGTCATATCATGTTGAAGCTAATAACGCCTCTTGTACTTGATCCAAAAGCTCACGTTGATGCGTATCTTACTATGCCTATCGAGATAGGAGTAGTGCGTTCTAGCGGTGGCGACGTTCAAATCATAGACGTATTCTCTGGAGGTCGGCCTAAATATGCATTGTATGGCACTCCTGAGCATGGTATTATATGCAGGTATTATGAACCTAGGATAAATCCTGAAATACCTAAGGCTACTCCATACAGCGAAGCCGTGGTACGCGTACATTTTCATAATTACACTGGAAAAATTAATACGATAAATCGCATAGTGTTTCCAATAGAAGGCGCAGATTTTTACTATCGAAAGAATGAAGCTTATTACAACGATATAGAAGTGGTTATAGGCGAAAAATTATTGCAAACAGTTCTTGAAATAGATGTTGCAAATGCGGAATGGGTAGGTAAAAGAACTGACTTAAAACAAAAATTTGATGGTAAGTATGTGATGGAATGGGGATTCTAAGTTGGTAGAATTCATTCCTTTAGCGATAAATGTTCTGGGATCAGAGATCGACCTCCTGAAGCTCTTGATTTCAATAGCAATATTCGCAGTTGGTGTGATAATAGCTAGGATAGTACGGATGACTGTGCTACGATTCATAGGTAAACATCTTCCAATGAATACTGAGATCATAGTTAAGAGAATTGTTTATTGGGGTATAATTGGCATTGCTGGTCTATCTGCCATCAGCAACATGGGTGTTGACTTTACAGGGGTATTATTAGCCGGTGGTATATTTGGTATCGTTATAGGTTTCGCAACACAATCAGCAGTAGCAAATTTGATCTCAGGCTTATTCTTGCAGTTAGACAGACCTGTAAAGGTTGGTGACCCTATTGAAGTGGTTGACATGAATGTTGCAGGCGTGGTTGTAGAAACTACGGCGTTTTCAACTAGACTGAGGAGATTCGATGGCGTTTTTATAAGAATACCAAACGAAAAGTTCTTCACTGCACAGCTAAGAAACTTTTATGGCCATGTGGCAAGACGTGTTGAAGTTACCATTGGTATAGCGTACAAGGAAGATGCCCCCACAACGCTACAATTGATTCAGGAGATGCTTGCCAAAGATCCCAAAATATTTGTGGAACCGGCTCCAGACACTATACTGTGGGAACTAGCCGATTCCAGTGTGAATATCAAGGTCAGGGGCTGGGTTGCATCACAAGAATGGTTCCCAGTACGAACTCAGATCGTGCAGCAGCTTAAAGAATTGCTAGATAAGGCTGGAATAGAGATACCATTCCCACATCGTACTATATGGTTCGGAGAATCGAAAGAGGGAACAAAAGATATACTTTCGATTGCGGTCAAGGAGGCACAGACGGAAAGGGAAATGAAAACCGCAATTATGGCTACTCCCAAGAAAGCGAAAGGTGATGTTAGCGCAGTAAGAAAGGATAAAGAAGCTGCTGAAAGCGATTCGGATGTGTTGTAAAAGTTTTCTTACATGAACGAATCTGTATTGTAAAAGCATGTACCTTTCTGACGTACTGAGTAGATAGCAAGGATACCATGTTTCTGTACTTGGACGTGTATACCCATAATTGCCGTTCATATAGGATACGGCGGGTCTTCACCTGGTCGGTTCTTGATACAGTAAGAAAGGCTTGTACACTATCGGCATGCAAACTCCAATAATTCCAACTCCGAGATAGAAGATCACGGCACTGGTGTTAAGGCATGCGCAGGTACGTACCTCCATGCGAGATGCTTTACCTTGTACTTATCAGCGGGATCATACGTATCCAGTTCATTGTAGGTATCAGGTATGTACTCCTGCACAGGAAAGAATAAACTTCCTAGAACCAGCACAATACCGAAGATAGATGGTACTGCCACAAGTGGACGTCTACATATTACACTCAAGGCAGCTCTTGAAAATAATGCAATTAGTGCTATCTGCCCAACTGCAATAAGAATGCTGGCGACTCTAACGTCCATATATGCATATACTATAACAGAACCTAGCAGCGTAATTACTCCTATGGTTATTAATAATGAATGATATTTGTGAAATCCTTCTGTATTCTACCTAGATGTAATGATTTTATCTGACACCAGTTAATATGCTCAAGTCGCTAATGAAGATTTCCTACAATCTAGGTAACAACTTTCTCTAACGCATTACTGCTATTTGCATTCTTGACTTCTCTTGCAAGCCTTCTGCCAGTGCTCATCGGTTCATCATATGTTAACGATGTGTAAGGCGAACCATCGATGTAGAGATTTGTGCCAGCAACTATTCTTGCGGAGAATTCGAATGATACGAACTTACCATGTTTATCATAAACGCCCTCAATGCAGAATGGCCCAACCATACCAGGTTTAACAAGTCTCTTTGAAGCCTCTACAAACTTTTCGCCCATCTTATACACTTCATCCAGCAACGACTCTCTCAAAACTATAGGTATGTTTCCCACAACTGTGTACGAGGGATCCATATTGACTTTTTGCTGGTGTCTGCTTGGAATTCTTCCCAATGCATCAACATCGGATTCGTATCTACGATCAATGCCCATGAATTCAACTTCATTGCTTAGTGGGGAATAGAAATACTGCAGATAAACAGGAACACCATACACGTATTCCTGTATGTATAGATCATTTTCATCCTTTATCAGACCCTCTTTTTTGAGTTTGTCAGCGCCTTCCATGAAGCTCTTTCTATCCCATGCGAGGAAGTATCCCTTACCTCCAGCTGCACCATGTAGTTTTGCTATAACCAAACCATTGATATCAGCAGGACTTTGAACACTTTTCGGTATTTCCAACTTGGATTCAACCATCAACTGCTCCTTTAGCTTTCTATCAGATTCCCAGCGCAGTATCCATCTATTTCCGAAGAAAGGAATTTTTATACTCTCTATCTGCTGACTGTTCATGTTAGATATCAATGTACCATGCGGTACGAGGATCGCGTCGTTTTTTTTGAACTTATCTAAAACATTTTGATCAAGAATCTGCGTAAAATTATCTACAAGTATAAGTTCATCAATGAACCTAAAACGTTTATACAAACCTTCTCTTTCCTTTTCACAAACTAACAATGTTTTGAATCCTTCATCTTTAGCTCCCTTCATTACCTGCAATGCACAATGTGAACCCAGAGTCGATATTACGTTCATCACAAGCACTACTCCATAGGGAGGTTATTAAAAACGTAACAGTTGAAATCTAATATACTGAAATGCGATAGAAAATCTCTCATTACTACACTTCGTTGTCGTGAGCCATGTATATGTTAAATTAATAAACGGTAATTGTTTGTGGTAAATAATGCATTCCAAATTGGCACACACTGCAGAACACATCTTCGTGAGAAGCCTGCAACAACTAGTCGATGGAATATCCGTAAGAAAGGTTGAGCATCGTGACACGATCAACAAGGTGTATCTGAAGATCCCTGAACTTACTCTGGACATAATCTACCAAGCTGAAGTTATGACCAACGAGGTAATTGAAGAGGGAAGAGAAGTGAAGGAACATAGATTCACATCGATCGAAGAAGCCCGGGAAGTATTTCCACAGATGCGTGCTTATGAAGAACGCATATCTGGAGACGTTAGAGTAATAGAAATTGACAACTATGATTATTCAGCCTGTGCAAGAGAGCACACACAAAAAACCAGTGAATGCGAATTTTTCCTTGTTACAAAGGTATCTAAAGAAAATGATCAATTTGAAATAGAATTTCTTGCAGGAAAAGAAGCACAAAAATCAGCATTGGAGCTAAGTATGAAGTGCATAAAGGTTGCACGCGAGCTTGGGGCAACCATGCAGACATTGGAAGCTACGGCTAAAAATATGAAAAACACGCTAGACACATACAAGAAGAGATTGGTTATTCTCACAGAAAATTTCATTGACTCTTTAACGCCCACAAATAGCAATGGTAAAATCATTTATGCAGAGATCACAGAGATGCTTGACGATTCAGTAATTATGAGAAAGGCTGGTGAGATTGCAAGAGAAAATAATACTATAGTATTATTTGCGAACATTAATTCTAGAGCAACTGTTGTCCTTGCATGCAACGAGAACTTGCAAGTGCACTGCGATACAATATTGAAATCTATTTTTAGTAAATTTGGAGGTAAGGGAGGGGGTAAGATGAATTTTGCAACTGGTTCGGTTGAAAGAGATAAAGCAGCGGAAACATTCAATACTTTACGTAAAGAATTAAATTGCGAGTGAAGAGGTTTTGCTGTGTTGAGGGAGGAAGAGCTTGGAGAATGGAGGAGAACGCATCATTCATCGCAGATAAAGCCTGACTTGAATGATGCTAATGTTCTTGTTATGGGATGGATCTCCAGCATACGTGATCATGGAAACATTGTATTCATCATGCTTACCGATAAGGACGGAGAGATGCAGGTAACTGCTAAACTTGATGAATGCGGTGAGGAACTTTTTGATAAGATCAGGAAAGTGAAAGAGCATTCTAGCATATGTGTGAGAGGTAAGGTAAGAAGCATACAGAACGCGCCAAACGGAGTAGAAGTGGTTCCTGAAGAGATAAAGATAGTTTCGATGGCGAATAAAGTGCCACCTTTTGATGTGTATAGCAAGACAGTAGCCAATATAGATACACGGTTGGATCTGCGGGCTGTTGATCTTCGTAGAAAAGTTTTACAGGCTGTGTTTAAGGTTAGGCATAGCACACTGAACGCTGTGCGCGAATTTCTGAATAAAGAGGGATTCATTGAAATAAATACACCAAAGATGATAGCTACTTCAACTGAAGGGGGTGCGGCGCTCTTCCCAATTTTTTATTACAATAGAGAAGCGTTTCTTGCGCAGAGCCCTCAGTTGTATAAAGAGCAGCTAACTATGGCATTTGAACGTGTGTTCGAAATAGGGCCGATATTTAGGGCAGAACCTTCTAGGACGATGCGGCATTTATCTGAAGCAATATCGATAGACGTGGAAGAAGCATTTGCAGATTATAATGATGTTATCGATTTACTGGAAAGAATAGTTGCATATGTTATAGAATATGTTGTAAAGAACAATCCTGCAGAATTAAAGGTTCTACAATGCGAGATAGATAAACCGAAACTCCCATTTCCAAGATATACATACGATGAAGTCGTTGAACTGTTGAGGAAGGAAGGTGAAAGGATAGAGTGGGGAGACGACTTTTCCACAAATAACCTGAAAAACCTTGGGTCCATAATGCAAGGCTATTACTTCATTACTGACTGGTCATCATCATCAAAGCCATTTTACGTAAAATCAAAAATTAGTGATAAGAAATTATGCGAATCGTTCGATCTCATGTATGGAGAACTGGAAATAGCATCAGGCAGCAGTAGAATAAACAGGAAGGAAGAGCTGCTTGAACGCATGAAGAATCAGGGATTGAGTGAAGAGGCTTTCGATTACCATCTTAGGGTTTTCGATTATGGCGTACCTCCTCATGCTGGCTTTGGTCTCGGCTTAGAGAGATTCCTAATGACATTTACGGGTGTAGAAAATATAAGGGATACGACGCTTTATCCGAGAGATATAGATAGACTAGCACCGTAAGGTGGTATCATGGTAAGCAAAGAGGAAGTAAAGCACATAGCATGGTTAGCAAGGATGGAACTAGATGAAGAAGAACTGGAAGTTTATACACAACAAGTTGAGCAGTTAATAGGTTATTTTGATACACTAGATAAACTTTCACTTGAAGACATTCAGGTATCGCAGCGAATTGCATCATACGTGAAGTTCAGAGATGACATACCTAAAGAATCAAATGATAAAGCATTGAAAGTAGTGAAGAATAGAAAGGAAAGATTCGTTAAAGCACCAAAGATGGTCTGAGAGCGATGGATCTATTAGCTTCTAACGCAGCGGATATTGTAAACCAGATCAAAAATGGATCTGTAAGTGCGGAAGAATATATCATGACAATACTTGAACATGTAAAGAAGGTTGAAAGCAATGTGCACGCATACATATCGCTAAATGATTTGGTTATTGAAAAAGCAAAGCAGGTTGACAGTGCTGTCAAGAGGGGAGAGAAGCTGGGAAGGCTTGCTGGCATTGGAATAGCTGTAAAGGACAACATATGCACCAAAGGAATGAAAACAACATGTGCATCAAAGATGCTTGAAGAATACACTCCGCCATACAATGCAACGGTTATAGATAGGCTGGAGCGTGAAGGTGCGATAATAATTGGGAAGACAAACCTCGACGAATTTGCTATGGGCTCAACCACTGAATACAGCAGATTTGAGGTAACGAGGAACCCATGGGATACTGAAAGGGTTCCAGGAGGATCTTCTGGAGGCAGTGCAGCCTCGTTGGCAGCTGGAGAAGCTGCACTTGCACTTGGATCTGACACTGGCGGTTCAATAAGGTGCCCTGCAAGTTTCTGTTCCACGGTGGGTTTGAAACCGACTTATGGTCTGGTTAGCAGATTTGGTCTGGTTTCATTTGCAAACAG
>JAZFZF010000009.1:0-9742 GCA_036443875.1 Nitrososphaerales archaeon | reverse complement strand
TCAATACAAAAGTTTTGCGCTATATCACAGAATACTACGAAAAGGAATTGGGTTACAGACTCCCTTATTATTACCCTATAATTGGTAAGAACTTCAACGTAACAAGAGCTGGTATACACGCAGATGGATTGTTGAAGAATCCTGAAATGTATCTGCCTTTTGACACTGAAGAATTGCTTGACATACCTCCAAGAGTTATGATATCCGAACATTCAGGGCTTGCTGGTATAGCATTTTGGATGAACTCTTTCTTCAGGCTAAAAGGGGATGAAAAGATAATCAAGGATGATCCAACACTGAAATACATACAGGACGAGGTTGTTAAGCAATACCAAGAGGGAAGGGTTACTGCTATGCTTGATGAGGAAGTAGCAACGCTAGTGAAGAGATACATGCCATATATCTGGGATAAGTATAGAGATAGAATTATAGATAATTCAATTCTAGGAAGCTAACTCTCTAACTTTCTTCAAATTCCCCACATCTTCTCTTCTGTCATCTATGGGTGTTTCAAGTATCAATATTTTCTTTCTTATCTCCTTATTAGTCAATAAGGCCCTGAACCCTTTATTACCAATATAACCTACTCCAATGTGCTCATGCCTATCAGTATTGCAATTGATATCACCTTTAGAATCGTTAAGATGTAATATACGCAATTCCTTCATTCCAATGTTTTTATCAAATGTAGCAATTACATCATCAACCGCATCCTTCCCTCTTAAATCATACCCTACGGCAAATGCATGACAGGTATCTAGGCAAATTCCATACCGCCGTCTGGGTTCTAGTTGGTCCAGAATTAGTTTTAGTTCCTCGAACCTTGAACCTATACTATTTTTTGTTCCTGCCATGTTTTCCAGCAATATAGAAACATCGTTCTTCACATTTTCAGTTGCTTTATTGCAAGCGTTTACAAGATTTTTAATCCCGACTTCTGTTCCTGCCCCCAGATGGCTACCGAGATGAATCACAAGATATGGAACACCAAGAATTCCACATCTTTTCACCTCGTTTACAAGTGTATCTAGTGATTTTTTACGCAATTCTTTATTTGGAGATGATAAATTTGGAAGATACGGCATATGTACGCACAGAGCGTCTTGATCAATGTTGCTTGCAGACAACTTCTTCTTGAAACTCTCAACCTCTTCAGTTACCAGTTTCTTGAATGCCCATCCTCTAGGATTTCTGGTAAACATTTGAAATGCGGTGCACTTCAGCGCGGTAGCATTATCAACAGCTCTATCAATCGATCCTGATATTGATACATGAAGACCGACTTTCATGCTGTAAACTTTAATTTGGATCAATTTAATCGTAGCCAAGCAACCTTTTATTGCACCTTATGCATTCTTACTATATTTGAGCAACATACAATTCGGCAAGGGTGATCTGGCAAAATATCCATTTCTAATGGAGGCCGGTATATACCTAAAAGGCCTAGATTACAGTCTTGACGAGTTTGAAGATCCGTCTAAGAAACGGATTATTGAACGTGCATACGAGCGTATACTTACTACTATCGATGGTAATATATTCAAACAGCTGGATGATCTGGATACTGAAGTTGTCTCATTTCTAATTGCGTTGATAATAGTTCGTGCACTTGGTATTAGGAATGTGAGCAGGAAATATTCACTTGGTGAAGCTAGAAGAACAGAGATGTTTCTAGAACGGGATCTGAAGCATGAAAGCCAGGAACGTATGCGATCGATACTGACGAGAATTTTCAAGGATCTATTTTCTATGGATATTGGACAAGAGAATGGTAAGTTAAAGGTAAGGGTTTCTGATTATCTAAAACGTGCAGCATATTTTCATGACGATCATTGGAAGTTGGTAAATAGGGTAGTTAACAAGGGTTATGTATATCTAGATTCCGACGAAACTGTCAGGCTCATACGCGAAGAGCTTAGTCTGTATATTTATGACAAAATAAACAAGATGGAACTTGGACAGTTGCCTGAAGCAATAAAGAGGAAGGTAGATGAGTTGAGAGGAAAGGTCGTGAAGCATACAGAATTCAGAAGACTTGTTGTAATCACAAAATATCCGCCATGCGTACAGCATATTTTACACGCACTCTCGAGAGGTGAAAACCCTCCGCATTCGGCAAGATTCCTGCTTGCAACCTACATGCTTAACATAGGAAAGTCTGTAGACGATGTTTGTGGGTTCTTTGAAACTGCGCCTGACTATAAAGAACGCGTCACCAGGTATCAGGTGGAACATTTAGCTGGGATGAGGGGAAGTAGAACAAAGTACACATGTCCATCATGCGAGAAGGTTGTGAGTGACAATAACTGCTACAGAACCGAAGAATGCAATGGAATAATAAATCCGATACGGTTTGGTGAGAAAAGGGTTAGAAATGAAGGAGTCAAGTCTGAATCTGGTTAAACAGTCATTTAAAGAGTTTTACTTCAAACATGCTGACTGCCTTGAAACTCCATCTCGTATTGGAGAGAGAGAATTTGGGTCTCTGCAGTTCAATGGTGGGATGATAAGACATCTGTCATTCAAGGATAAGGGTGAGATGCATGCACACTTGCTTAAACACATCCCATCAGATGTTTATTGTTCGTGTGCTTATTACGTTAACCCAACGGCGCCAATGCAGGAGAAGATACTTAGAGGTGCCGATTTTATATTTGACATAGATGCTGACGATCTTGCATTAACATGCGCGGAGGAGCATGAAGCGTGGATCTGTACCGATTGCAAGAATGTGATGGGAACGAGGCAGAACTGCTACAGGTGCAACAGCACAAAAGTTGGAAAAACATCGTTGGCATGTGACAAATGCATTGAAGCTGGTAAGATGGAAGTAAAGAAACTGATAAAATTGCTCCAGGAAGATCTAGGTATAGGTGAAAAGGAGATAAAAGTGTATTTTTCAGGTAACCATGGCTTTCATCTGCATGTATACAATACAGAATTCGAGTCTTTGGACTCGCGTAGCAGAGCAGCTATAGCTGATTACGTGATGGGCAACAAAATAATACCTGAATCCTTGGGGGTAAGAAAAAAATCACAATCGTCAAAGGATGTTGTGTCAAAATTCCCTAACGTGGATGATTTCGGTTGGCGCGGGCGGATATCAACCAAATTAATGAAGGACGACAAGACAAAACGAGGAATAGCGCAGAAGATACTGAAAAAAGGGTATTTACAGTTCAAGGTAGAAATCAACAGCATCGCAAGGGAGATGGGTACACAGATAGATCCTAAGGTGACTATGGACATTCATAGAGTGTTCAGACTGCAGGGAACACTTCACAGCAAAAGTGGCCTCACGAAAGCTCTATGTAAAGATATAGATAACTTTGATCCCTTTACCAATGCATGTGTTCTTGTCGATGATGAGGTTGGTGTTCATGTACGATATTCACCAAAGTTCAGGTTGAAGGAAAATTTCTTTGGTCCTTTCAAAGGCCAAGAAGTGAAATTGCCTACATATGCAGCGGTATATCTTATATGCAAGGGTTTAGCTGACACCTAATTGTAAAAATATTAATTGAGCATCATGGCAAATATGATTTGTATTGTGGGACCCATCTGCAGAAGATAAGCCAAAACAAGATATCAGCAGATACATTAGATTTGGACTCTTTGCGCTAATAGGCGTAGTCATATTTACTCTCATCAGTAACCAGACGATCATAATTCTGATGAATATTGATGAATTTGGCGAGTTATTCACCAAGCCAATATACTACGCAATGTTCTCTGGGATTGTATTATCTGCAATTGCTCTTATCAGGGTCGATATGAGAAAGCGAGAATCTGTGATCTGGTGGGTTTTCGCAATTGGTATTTCATTTATAAAAAGTGAAGCTTTTGAATCAAGACAGGCACTAGTAAAATACCGTGATTTTAAACTTAACAAAACAAACTTTGCCATATGGCAGATAACGAAGGTTCTGCTACTTGCGCCTTTGTTTACTAATCTATTGTTTGGAATGGCTTCGCTTTATGTGATTGATGGCAACGACCTTGGGATAGGATCGTTGTCAAAGATCTTCTATCTTCCATTCATAACCTCTCCAGATCCTATTATTGCAGAGCAACTTGTAATACCCATGATACCATCTCTTACATTACTGATACCGCCTTTACTAGGAGCAATTGGTATAAGACTGATGCTTTACGTTGGTATACGCAATATAGCACACTTAGCATCAAGTTATGTTGTAGACTCTTCTGAGGGAAGACCGAAGTTCCTCTTCTACCTATCAATAATTGAGCTGATGGTAGGTGTGGGACTATTATGGACATCTTTCAACATGTTCTTCACATACGACATAGACTACAATACAAAGTATGCCATAGTTGGTTCAGCTCTGCTCGGTGCTGCTTTCATAGCTTGGTCATTTATAGACCGAAGTAGATCGAAGATTATAATATTACCATCAAAGAGGAATGTGTATATCAGATTATTGACACTGGTATCGATAGCAATCGTAGTTGGATCTATAATGGCAGTCAACGACAGCATAGCAGATGCAAAAAAGATCGAGTATATGGGTCCTTACACAGCGCAAGAGATCGCAGTCAACAGGTATTTCGCAGAATTGGACGATGTAAAAGAAATCAACTATGACGTCAACCTGTTTGCCACCCAGCAAAGTAGCATACGAAATATAGTAGAAGACAATCAAGATGTACTAACAAAGATACGTTTATGGGACTGGAGCGCAGCTTTTACAAAACTTAAACCTGAAATAGGTTTGATACCATACGTCGACTTTCAAGATTCAGACATAATACGATTCAACAACACTCTGTACTGGAGCGCAGCAATGAAACCAATTCTTCCATCCAGTGTTACGGCAGATAATAGATGGTATGCACAGCACTTGGTCTATACACATGTGCCAAATGGTTTCCTAATGCTCAATGCACATTCAGGTGATATTGCTAACAGCGATAACTTCTTTCAGCAACGCAGAATCTACTACGGAGAGGGAGGATTGATAGGAGAGGTATGGTCTGCATTTCCTGCAGATAGGGAAGTCAGTGACGAGCTGGGAGAATTCTTTTATAACGGAAATGGAGGTGTGACAATAACGCCCCCAATAAGCTGGATCTTTGAATCCAACTTCCTACTTTCATATCCTGATAAGGCCATACATGTGATGAGGTATAAAGACATACACGAAAGGATGTCGTTGCTCTACCCGTACTTCGAATATCACTTTGGTAACAGGAACGTAGATGTATTACCGGTAACAGACGGCTCAAACACGTATTGGCTCATGCCTCTACTAGTGAAATTGGATACATCAAACGTCCCATGGAGCGCAAACAATCCTATGTATAGATTGGTAGGTTATGCCATGTTAGATACATTCGATGGTACACCAACTGTTATGATCAAGGGTGATGACTTTTTCACCAACATGTTTGTTGACGGATACCAAGAACATGTAACGAGAGAGATTCCTGCGTGGCTACACAGTCAACTGAGGTTCCCTGAGGAGTTCTTCTGGTGGAAGGTAAACATGTACAACTTTTACCATGTTACAGATGTAGCTACGTTCATAGGTGCAAGAGAGTTCTTCGAGATCCCAGTAGAGCTTTCAACGTACTACATATTTGCCAAACCACCTGGCTTTGATAAAACCACGTATCTAGGCTTATTATCATTGGAATTACGAGGAGCTGCGGGCCAGAACCTTGCAGGTTACATGGTAGTGAGGAATGATTATCCGTATGATGGTGAGATGATATTTTACGAAGTACCTTTGGACTCTAAAACAAAGTTGCTGGGACCAACGGCTATAAGGCAAGCGCTTGATAGGGATCCCGATTTTGCGCAGTTGAAGACATTACTGAGAAATCCTAGAATAGGTGATAACATAATCTACAGGATCGGACAGAATGACGTCTACTTTATGCCCGTGTACACCGCTGGTGCTGGTGGAGTTGTTACGCAGCTGGGTACCGTAGCTGCCGTAGGCGCTGCATTCACTGGTGAATATTTCGTAGGCCTAGGCAAAACTGTTGAAGAAGCATTCAGGGCATACTTGGCAAAACTTGCTGGCGTTAGCACACCAGGCACGACCCCTGTAAAAATACTTGATAGGGCTACGAAGATAACTAACATACTGAAACTGTTCGAAGACAAAAACATTTCAGTTCTAAAACCCACGACAATAGCTGCGCCTTTAACATTCCAAGAACAGGAGGTAATATATGATACCGATGAGGACTTTGAAAATGTGGAGAGGGGGATCAACATCCTGATCGATGGATGGCTCAGCGCAGATACAACACGCGTGTTGATGTGGGACGATGACGAGAAGGTGAACTTTGGTGTTGCAACTATTTTAGATGGTATAACCGAACTGCATTACGTAAGCATTGAGGTAGGCTAATAGATGCTCTTACTGGTCAACAATGATTCTTCATACTTTAATGACTTGAAAGAATGCCTGAACAAACTCAATGCAAAGTACGTGGTAAGGAAATATGATGAACTGGATCATCACTCAGTAAGCAACTTTGATGGAATTATCCTGTCAGGAAGAACCAATATTGTAAAGGCAATGAATGTGTCAAATATACATATTCTCAAATCTGCATATAAAGATGACAAACCGCTTCTTGGCATTTGCTATGGTGCAGAAATAGCAGCATTGGCATTCAGCGGTTCGTTACGGAGATTGAGTAACAGAATAATGGGAAATAATGATATAACTTTGAAGAGGGAGAATGTGCTTACAAATAGAAAGTCATTAAATGTATTCGAAAGCCATGGTTACCAGATTACACGGTTACCTGAGGAATTTGTTTGCATAGCAGATTCAAGTAGCTGCAAGTATGAAATTATAGCGAATACGAAGAATCACATCTTCGGGACACAGTTCCATCCAGAGGTGAGTAGGGATGGGATGGAGATTCTGGGTAACTTTATACAGCTGACCAAGAACTAGTATTTTCTAGATCCCATACTTTGCTAATTTTCAGCATAATAGATACCAAATTATCACAACCTTGAGAATCGTCTTAAGCGTAATTCAATATATAGATAGATTTTTAAGGCAAATTGGTAAAGCATTTTTTGATCGCGTTGGGTGAAGTAGAAGATAGGATAGGAAGGTTGGAAGTGGAGGTATTAGTACTGAAGAAGGATGTTACCGTACTGAAAAGAGCATTAAGGAACAAGATAGCAAGGTACGAAGTAGATCAGATAAGGCGTGGACGCAAAGTAGAATCGATCGTAGAATAATTTCTTTCCTTTTTAGTACGAAATTTCCTAGGCTTGAACAAATAGTATTATAGTCTTAATAGACGTTGACAGTGGTATGGGGTTATCAAAGCTGTGCCATACAAATATTTCTGCAAAGTAAATACCTTCATCCTCTGGAGTCCATGATACGCTCGGACTTAATGACATGTTCTGATCAAGTACACCTTCGATCCATTTCAATTCTACTGGCAAGCCATCTTTATCCTTGATCTGCACTATGTAGGTAAAATCCTGCTGAATAGATAGTCTGTTCTTCAGGTCAGATTTGATCCACGTGCGCTCATTGGGAGCAAACTTACCCATTTCGTTACCTTGCTGATCAAGAAGCACAAGTCTTGACACACCAACGGTAGTACCAATATCGATAGGATGCCCTATACTCCACACACCATATGGCTTTGTAGAGAATTGCTCCGACTCGGCATAAAGCGTGTAGCTCCTTATGGATGAAATGCGTTCATGAACTTTGAGTTTGAAGTTTGCTTTCACATCTGGAGCGAGTGAATCTGGCTCCGTGTTTACGGAGGCAAATCCAACTACCCTACTACTGTCATCATAGAAGGTAGCATATATTTTTGACATCGTGACTGTTGTATCACCAGCATTTTGGATCTCTCCGCTTATGCTGACCTCACTAATACCATCAGAAAAAACACTAGTGCTAATGATTTCCAGTTTGGCGGGCTTGGTCTGTCCTTTATCAAAGTTCACAACTTGAACTTCAAAACTCTTAACGCTAAGAGTATATTCTGCAGCACCTACAATCATGAATGGCGCCCTCTGTCTAGGTGGTATGAGATCTATCGCAACAAAGGCAGATCCAGAATCTAGAATTTCGCCAGAGGAATCTATGAAACTTGCCTCCACCTCGACCGATTTGATGGATTCCTTACCATCGTTTATAACCTCACCAACTATAACTGGTGCACCGCTCGAGTTGATATAAGTCGAGTAGTTGAAGAGCTTGACCTCGGGCGCACCATATACTGGTAACGCTAGCAGACTAAGTATAACTATGATAGGCAGTATTCTCATCATAGGATTTTATTAGTAAATACAATTAAATATGGATGAATTAAATTTTATTGGCTAGTCTCTTGAACTGCATTAACCTTCTCTAGAACGACTTTGCCGTTAAGTAACACACCAATGAACTTGTATCCTTTGTTTATGAGAGACTCACATTTATCGGCTATAACGACTCTCTGGCAGCCTTTTTGCTGTTGAGAAACTCTAGCAAGGCTGACAGATCTGGATCTCTCATGTTGTTTAAAGACTCTTCAACTTGCTTTCTTATATTTGACTTTTCATCTGCAGTGAATACAGAGACTTTTGGTATAACTTTTGTAAAGTAAGATCCGAAACAGATAAGGAGTTCCAACATTTGACTCGAAGCGAGGGTAATCTTACCTATGGAACTATCTAGCCACCCCGATGACTTTTGCCATTAAATACTTCTCATCTTGATATAACGAGCTTCCTACCTCTAGGAATCTTCTTTACAATAGGAAGGTGTACTCTCCTATGCTGTTCGTCGAACTTCTTGTGATCTTATATATCGCTCGTTATGCAGAACGACAAGTTTTGCTACCATATTGAATCATCAATTGTGACATGTACATATGATTACAGAAAATACTTCTTAACAACTAAATTTCCTTTTAATCGAGTATTATAATATGTCAAAAGAGAAAGCCAATGTAGTTGGCGTAAAGATACTACTGCAGAATGGCGTTAATATTGATAAGCTCATAAAACAATTGGTACTAAACTGCTCGGTAGAATTCACAGCATACTATTATTTTACGAACCTTCGAGCACACTGTACTGGTGTGGAAGGAGAAAGTATTAAAGGTGTAATCGAAGATGCCAGACTAGAAGATCTGAGCCATTTTGAATCATGTTTATCTAGGATTTATGAGCTTGGAGGAATACTGCCAAATGATGCACAGGAATTTATCAGGATGTCAGGTTGTGAATTTTTGCAATTACCGCCAAAAAAGACAGACATTAAGGGAATATTGAAAAAGTGTCTTGTAGCAGAACAGGGAGCTATTGTAAACTGGAATAAAGCCTGCAACATGACACACGGCAAAGACCCTGCAACATATGATATAGCAAAAGATATTCTTAGAGAAGAAATTGAACATGAAGCATGGTTCTTGGAGCTTCTGTACGGAGGGCCATCAGGTCATATGAGGAGAAAGTTCTCAGGAGAGAGACCACATACAAACAAACATTCCAGGTCACTTGATCTTGGATAGTATGTTATTACCTAATTTTTAATTAAAGCACATCCTATCAAGTAACTCAAATTGTAGATAAACTTCAGTTTTATCTTGATTTGTCTCTACACTGATCGGTTTTCTACTTGAAATGTTTACTCCATTATCTGATGAATGGATTAATGCGGCTATTCTGCCTCCATCCCATACTTCTATCATATACTTTTTGGTACCAAAGTCTCTGCCAATACGTAATTCA
>JAZFZF010000008.1:0-4487 GCA_036443875.1 Nitrososphaerales archaeon | reverse complement strand
TCTAATATGTTGCTCTTACCAGAGCCGTTGGGACCTGTTACACATACCATTCCCTTTTCCATGTTCACTATTGTATTTTTGTAACCGAATGATTTGAAACCGTAGATTTCTACCTTCTTAATATGGACCATACGAGCTATCCTCTCACCCCAGTAAGCATAATAAGTGATTGCCAATTTCGCTTGACAATGAAAACAATAATTACAGAGTAAATCATTCCTTCTAAGCTATAATTAAAATAAGTATAAATAAAAGTAAGAAATGGTCTTGTACCATTCGAATCGCTCTGGTAAAGACTGTGACTGGCCAGCTGCTAACACTGCCCTTAAGGAAGCACATCCTGGTTTCTACCGAGCCTAGCGACTTTGACAAGACAGTATCCTGATGTAGAGGTAAGACTGTGATATTAGGATTGTATGATTATTTGAATTTATCCAACGTATTGGATTTGTTACCACAAGTGTTGCAAACTGCATTTGGTCCAAATTTAATGATGCTTACCATTTAATTATTCCGAGATCCTGAAATAATTCATGGTATGGTTAATGCATCAAGTCGATACTTGGCATCTCGACTGCGATCCAACAGGAGGTAAGCATGATTTTATAGCATCAGTAACAAAATCAAATGAAAAATTTGAACTGGAGATTTCCAATGATGTAGGAGAAACCCTCAGAAAGGACTTTACTTCCATAGCTGATCTCAACGAGTACCTCCGGACAATTGGACTGGAAGAGGTGTATATGTGACACAAATATCCTCATTCTGTTTCGTATGACATAAATATACACAATGAAGGTTAGATAGAAACGATAATTTTTCACACTTCCTTAATAGCGTGGAGATGATACCAAAGCGGGGCAGATGATAATTCTGAAGCCAATAGCATGATGCTAGCAGGAATTTTATTGACCCTCGTTACTGCGAACCTCTGACCCCCGATCAATTTGACCAATGATTGACGAACTTCCTCAAGAGGACTAGCGATCAAGCGACTTTTACTAGCGAGTGTTATTTCTTAGTTACGATAATAAACAAGGAATTGCTAGACGCACTATGGTCAGGGTGGTACTATTGCAGCTCCAAATGCAAGAAGATACAGAAAAACTGATGAGATCCGTGATGAAACTTCTTAAAAACGCAGAAGCAGCAGAGATAGACATCGTATGTCTACCTGAACAATGGTATCCGAATAATGTAGAGAGTTTTGAACGAGAATTCAAGGGTATAATTGACATTGCAAAGGAGCATGAGACTACTATAATAGCAGGAGCATTCTTGGAGCGCATAAAAAACAATACATATATTTCTTGTCCTGTTATTGACAGCAAAGGAGCCATACTGGGCCGGCAGTTCAAGATACATCCGTTTGGTGATGAACACCACAGGGTAAAAAGTGGTGACAAGGTCGAGATATTCGATGCAGGCAAATACAAATTTGGTATAGCAATATGCCACGATATTGTCTTTCCTGAGGTCTCTCGTGCCATTACTCGCAAGGGCGCGGATCTAATATTCTATCCCTCACGGATAAATAAGGAGGGTATAGAACCCTGGCATTTATACGCTCAGGTAAGAGCACTTGAGAACAGGGTTCCTGTAGCAGCTCCAAACGTGTGTAACAGGAAGTTTGGAGGCAAGAGTATTATCGTTGATCTGGAATACGACGAAAAATCCAATATCGCAATTCCGAAGCAGGCACTGGCATCTGTAAATGAACAAATATTGGTCATGGATATCGATATAGAGAATGGTAGAAAAATCCGTCGGCTACGTTTTGAAGACATCAAAGATGATGTCTATAAATCGCTTTAACGTTCCCTTTTCCCTTCAACAAACTCGATGAATGCCTTCTTCGCATCTACGTATGACATCTGTTCTGGCGGGTGTTTGAAACAGTATGCAGAAACACTCGTTAAAGGTCCACCTATAGAACGATCCAACGCTAACCTTGCACCACGTATTGCATCTATCATCACTCCAGCACTGTTGTATGCGTCTATCACATTCAACTTTAAGTTGATTTCAATTGGCGTATTGCCAAAGTATCTACCCTTAAGATATACGTAACATACTTTTTCATTATCTAGGAAATGAACAAAATCACTTGGACCTATGCGCATTGGCACTTCGTAAGGAATCATTGCCTTTACAGCACTTGATTTGCTTTCGCGTTTATCTTCAAGCCTGTCTTCATCGAGCATGTTGTAAAAGTCTGTATCACCACCAATATTCAACTGGAATGTCTCATCTACCTTGACACCCCTATCCACAAATAATTTAACCAAAGTTTTATGCAGTACAGTTGCACCGAGCTGGCTCATCACATCGTCTCCAGCAACTGGTAGATTCTTTTCTGCAAATGTCTGCTGCCACTTCATATTTGAAGCAATGAACACGGGTATGGCATTTATGAATGCACAGCCAGCTTCTAACGCTCTTTCTGCATAGAACTTTGTTGCATCTGCGCTTCCTACGGGTAAATAACTGAGGAGAACCTCAGTGCCAAATTCCTTCAATCTCTTGGTAACATCAACTGTAGGTGCATTAGATACTTTTACAACTTCGCTTAGATGTCTACCAACACCGTCTAACATATCACCTTTCTCAACCTTTACACCTAAAGTCTCAACATCACATATCTTTACAGTGTTATTCGGTTCGGCAAATATGGCTTCGGAAAGATCCTTTCCAACTTTCTTGTCCGCAATATCAAAGGCAGCTACAAACTCCAAGTCGCGAGGCTCTATACCAGCCATGTTATATGAAGTGAGTCCTATGGCATCATGTTTATTGTCAGAATAATACCTTATTCCTTGAATAAGTGCAGAAGCACAGTTACCAACACCAGCAAGAGCGACCTTTACTTTTTTACCCACAAATTAAAGCCATTAACGGTATAAATAATCTTTTGCTCTCAAACAATTTATATCTCCACACACGAGCAACTACGTGAAATACCTGGGTAATCGTGTAAAGGACATCATTATAAAGAGCAATTCTGATATCAATGATATATTCGAGCAAATGTCCGACTCTGGCGGCTTTGTTTCGAGGCATATGTCAGAAGGCCTGCAGATACTTTGCGATATGGTTAATGACAAACAGTGCTTCAAACTCCTCTCATTCGTCGGTTCAGTGATCTCAACGGGATTGCGGGGAATAATGAGGGATATGATGAAAATGAACGTATTTGACTCGGTAATAACAACCTGTGGCGCGTTAGATCATGATATTGCAAGGACATACTCGAACTACTATGAGGGCGATTTCAGGCTTGATGACGAGAAGCTATCTAAGCAGAAGATACAGAGGCTTGGCAACGTTTTAATTCCAACAGCGAGCTATGGACCATTGATCGAGAGCAAAGTACAGAAATTTCTTACAAGCATTTATGACACAGGCAAGAAAGAAATCGCGACGTACGAACTTTGCAAAATGCTTGGTAAGACCCTTAATAGTTCATCGTTTCTGTACTGGGCAAGTAAGAACAATATTCCAGTTTTCGTACCTGGTATAATGGACGGGGCGGTTGGAAGCCAAGTATGGTTATTTGCCCAAAAGCATCGCGATTTCAAGATAAATCTTATAAAAGACTCTGACAGATTGTCCGAAATTGTGTTTAATGCGAAGAAATCTGGTGCGTTGATGATCGGAGGAGGCATATCAAAGCATCATGCATTATGGTGGAACCAGTTCAAGGGTGGCCTTGATTATGCAGTTTACATAACAACAGCATCAGAGTATGATGGCAGTTTAAGTGGAGCAGTTTTAAGGGAAGCGATCTCCTGGGGTAAAGTGAAGAGGAGAGCCAGACAAACTACAATACATGGAGAGGCAACTATAGTACTTCCGTTTCTATTTGCTGCTTTGTTGAAGAAATGTAGTAGGATTTCATAGACCTAATGTTATCTGAGAAGGATACCTGGACCTCGGACTGGAAGCATTTATCATGTTTAAAAAGGACGGTTCTGGAGGCTGTAAAAAGAATTAGGTATATACATGGACTAAAAATGTCCACCTAATTTACATACATCTTCCTTAAAAATGCCAAATCTCTACTTGCTCCAGATTTCCTTCACATATGTCTCTGTGAATCCCAGCTTTTGGTAAAAATCTATAAGGCCATCCGTCATGAATGTTTGCAAATAAAGTAACAGTTTCTTTTTACTTGCTATCGCCGCAGCCTTTGCAATTAATGCTGTTCCTACGCCCTTTCCCCTGTATTTGGTTAAAATTCCTAAACAATAGAGCCCTAGCAATCCTTTTGTTGGTAGAAGTGCCACACAGCCTACCAACTTTGTATCATAGTACGCAAGATAGAATAGGATTTTGTCTAGGGTAGCAATAACCACCCTGTTTATTTCTCTATTCCACTTTTCTGATTGAAACGCTTCGCAGAAAACGCTTATCCAGTCACCAATATTGTTAGTATTTGCGCTTTTAATTACAATGTTGTCAAGTATTTCAAGTTCTGCATTACCAAA
>JAZFZF010000007.1:0-4031 GCA_036443875.1 Nitrososphaerales archaeon | reverse complement strand
GCAAATGAAAATGGAGTCGTAGAATATTTAGAATCGGTAATGCAGGAAATGGCATCAAATGATTCTATTACACCATCTCTGGATTGGAAACCATCAAAGAGGGGCAATTACACAGTAGAAATATTTGTATGGAAGAACCTTGATCTACCCTCACCTCTTTCGCCTGCTACTAAGAATCGAGTCATTGTAGTTTAATGGTAAAGACACAATCGGCTGATTTACGAAGACTGATAAGATACGAAGGAGACAAAAAAGGCTATTGACAGCAAATATTTAACCTTGCATGATTAGGTTTTCAACTCTTTTATTTACGGCATGTAATTCCTTACCTTATCGATGATTCAGGTTGATACTGAAAGAAAGACACGGCCCTATCTTGGCGAGGGCGACCTTGCAAGGGAGAAAATAAAAGAATCCATAACTAGATGTGAACGTGCAGTTGTCTGGGGACATTCTCGCGATCCATCTATCAAGAAAGACTCTTCATTTCATGAGCTGTTTCATGCAGCATTGGAAGGACTCGACAGAACTATGAAGTGGCACAGGCGCTTCACCTTTAGCAAAAGAGAGA
This sequence comes from Nitrososphaerales archaeon, assembly GCA_036443875.1. GTDB lineage: Archaea > Thermoproteota > Nitrososphaeria > Nitrososphaerales > UBA213 > JAZFZF01. The sequence continues at coordinate 3,460 of JAZFZF010000007.1, read as the reverse complement.
GAGATCCTATAAGAGCTGTACTTGGCAATCGCACAAAGGATTTCTACAGAGTTTTTGACTACCTCCGGAAAGAGAAGATCGCCGTTATAGCGGCAGGATCAAGGACAAAGCATTCATTTCTGCTTTTCATCGATGAGATGAATTTCGCAGCAGTTATTGCAGATCCTGATACAGAGGCATTGTTCTATGGTTACGGGTTGCTGGAAACGTGGCGGGCAGATCCTAGAATTCTCGAATTCGATGGGCAGGGAGCGACCTCTTTTCAGACCCTGTTCAGAATAAGCATAGTCAATCTGATTACCCTCTACTTAGGTATGGGGCTTGCTGCTTCCAGAAAGTTGCAGAATATCTTTGATCCTGAAAAACTTTTAAATGCAAATCTCTCCGAATTGGTGCAACAAACAGAATATAACACTTGGCCTGGCAAGGAAGAGTTTCAAAGGAAGGCTGCAATTGCACTACGTGGCTATCTTAGCGCATGGTTCGACTTTATGACAAAGTCCGGATGGCTTGAGATTCATCATACCTTACAGGATAGTAAAGTCGCGGAAATGGAACAGAGCTTCCTTGATACTGCAACTACGGAGATAAGCGAAACAGCTCGAGAAATAATAGTAGACCAATCTGAAGGTGAGGCATTCGATGCAACCGAAATGGAGAGGAGGGAGAGGGAGAGACGAGAAAAGCAGATGCAATGGACGATGATGCGCATTGCATTGGGAATATTATATCCCAGAGAGAAGGACATTCTGCGTAAGCACTGGGAGAAGAAGAAACGTGGGCTAAATTGGAAGCGGCTCGAAGAAACATACTATGAAGAGATCTGGGATCTTATTCGCTTGCATCTTGCCGGGGAGGATATAGACGCAAAGATCGAGGAGAAGGACAAACGAACATTGGGAAAGATGCACTTCATATTCGAGCTCAAACGGTCAGAGAGATCGAAGGAGAAGGTACGAACACTAGAACAGTTTTCCATCGCAGAGCTAACATCGAGGAAGGAATACTTGGTATCAAGGTTACAGTGGGAGGGAAAAGGTCTTCCTACAGATGCTTTATGGCGTGATATAGTATCCAGATTCAGGAGGCTCATAATTCGATATCATCCAGACAGGGTTGAAATAACTGGTATAGACCCTGAGGAAGCTAGAAGTGTATCTTCACAGGTAATACATGACTTTCGTGAACTGGAGATCATACACGATCTGCACCCGGAGATATTCAAATAAACACCTAATTTGATTTTACGATGTTTTTCGTGAAATACATTATATATGTTATAAACAGTTGTAAAATTCATGGTAACCGTATGTATTTCACATAAGGAAGATGTTGACGGCATAATTTCTGCTACGATGATAAAATCCATTTTCAATGGATATCCATTCTTAGCAGATTACACTGATTTTATACCCATATTGGAACACATTGCAAAGATGCAGGATGTTGAACATCTGTTAATCTGCGATCTAGGTCTCAGCAAGGCAAATGAGAAAGAGTTCACTGAAATTCTTCATGATTTACGAAAGAAAGGAACTAATGTTACATACATAGATCATCATGATTTAGCTGAGGAAGTACAGAGTATGTTGAAGAACAATGGAATTACCCTTATACATACAATAGATGAATGTACGTCGGTGCAGATCTACGATAGATATAGTGACAAATTGCCAAAGAGATTTGCATTGTTGGCGGTCTGCGCTGCTATAGTCGATAATATGAAAAATAAACCTGTAGCAAACCAATTATACAAGATGTATGACATGCAGTTCGCTTTCTTCGAAGCAACGTCAATCTCATACGCCATTTACGACAACCAGCGCAACATAGATTTCCTTCTCTCCCTAGTTACAGAACTTGGTACATCAATGCCACATGAAATATCTGGTATTATGGATTATGCAAAGCACTATGCGCAAAAAGTATCTGCAAACCTTACTGTCATTGAAAGGGATGCAAAAATGATGAAGAACTTGGTTTATGCGCAAACAAAAGATCTATCTACAAGCATAGCCGCAAACATGCTGCTTGGATCATATAAGGATGTTCAGGCTGCTGTAGCATATAAGGAAAAGAACGGTAACTATGTTTTATCAATACGCGGCTCAGATTCTTCTAAGCATCATTTGGGAAGGATTGTCAACAAACTCTCAGTAGAACTAGGAGGTTCTGGAGGAGGGCATGAAAAGGCCTGCGGCGCATTAATTCCAAAAGAGAAGTTCATAGAATTTATTGGGAAGGTTGATTCAATGCTTATGTGATTTTCTTTGTTACACTTACAGATAAATTGGATGTAGAGAATTAATGAATTCCTAATATATGAAATAACATGTTTTAAGAAAACAGTGAACTAGAATTTCATTTTTCACAGCCCAGAGTAACGCGTCATTGATACATTATCGATTCAATACTACACTGTAAAACGCTGTTTCTTCCTTCTTTCCATAAAACAAAGGAATCCAAATAGCGATGTTGGAAATAAGACTCCAACAAGCACCATTGAATAGAATATATACCCAAACGGATTCAGCGAGCTTACGTTAAATCTCTCAGTTATCATGTTACCAGTTAACGCATATAGATCTACCTCTATTATATGGATACCAGGTGTAGTAAATGTATAATCGATCTCAAAATGTCCATTGCTTAAAATTCTGGGATGTATTTCCTTCAGTAACACATCATCTTTGTATATTCGCATACCAATTTTCGCATCCATCACTTCGTTGAAATCACGGTCAGTTATCTTGAACATTATCTTACTCTGACCTCCAACTGTAGGTATCTCTGGTTCAGTAGCGACTTGCATAATATAACCTGCGATTCTTCTTCCTTCGGAATTGAATAACTGATGGCCATAGGAAAACGGAATTAGACCAAGTAGGAGTAATATAATTGCAAATGCCTTTAAATTTATGAAAAGCTTCACGGAAATAGCACCATAAATGATCCTTATATTTCAAGTGTTGTAGATTATCGGTCTCCTTTCCTTATATTAATTCCATCTCTAGTTCCAAATCCATATTTCATGTTTTACTGATTACTCTTTGTTAATAGCTCAACCTATATCAATAGATTTACTATCTTCGATATGAACGTATCAACATGTTAAATTTTGACGTTTATTCTTTGTCAGCTCTTTCGTCTATGGTAATATTGTATAGCCTTTTATTATCTTCTCTTGCCTGTACTGTGAAGCTAGAAAAAGCAGTAAGCTCTCTAACAATTTGGCAAAACGCACTAATATTATTCTCACTTGGCACAGAATTCGTGAGGAAATAGCATCTGCAATAGATGTACTTATGTGTAAAATGTAAAACTTAATCTACATGGTATGATTTCAGTAAAATTATTGTACATCTCTGTAATAGTCAACTAGGAATTTTATTCCATTTTCAAGTGTCCACTGGGGTTTATACCCTAGAGACTTCGCTATTAGTGACAGATCTGCTATTGT
>JAZFZF010000006.1:0-4497 GCA_036443875.1 Nitrososphaerales archaeon | reverse complement strand
AAAAGTCGGTCTGGTTCTTACCTGAATTTTCTTGACGGCCAAGTCACACCGGCGGTACACTGAAGTCATACCAAAGCTTATTCTAGATGTTGCAAGCACGATAGATATCCGGAGAGCAGAGTTCTTCGATCTAGGCTATATGTCTCATTTATTCATGATCTTTAATCTGAATAAATATTAGAAAAGATATCATCCCGAATACATAGTATAGACATACCATTCTGAATACGTATTAGATAAGACATATCATTCTGATTACGTATTAGATAAGACATCAAACATAACTAACGGAACGTAAGATCTGTCATAGGGCCATGATAAGAAATCGTAAGATGACCAAATTAATTAATCTGCAGCAGCCAAGAGCGGCAGCAATAGTTCTGAGCTTACTTTTACTAGGTTCAGGAGCCTTATACATGAAGCAAGTCGGCGCTGAAGAAGGAGAAACTTTTGATGCCTTGACAGACTCATTCCTCAAGAAAAGTCAACCCGATGTTACGAATGGGAGCACAATCTTCCTTCGTGTAGCATGTACCGATATTCTGAGTACAAGGGTAGTTGTGCAGTTTGACCAAGACCAGATTGAAAACGGCTTTAGCGGTGCGCTGATTTCGGCCACATTAGAACTCGAGATTGACGCAACCAACAACAATTGGAGCAGCAGTGGTAGAACCATTGACATCCATAGGTTGACTAGTGCTTGGACTGAAACAGATGTCACATGGAACTCTCCATGGGGTACCGCTGGCGGTGATTTCGCAGCGACAGCCACAGACACAGTCACCATCACCAATGGTCAGACTAACACCGTTGAGTTTAACGTCCTAGCGGACATCAAAGCGTTCATGTCTGGAGCACAGAACTATGGCTGGATTATCAAGAAGACTGATGAGACATCAGGTGGAGGTATTGACTTTGAATCGAGGGAAGCAGGAACACCAAAATTGGTAATTGCATTCCCATCCCCAGTAACCACAAGTAGTGGTAATGGATGCCGCACATGGGCCACGTTGAATGACGAAGCCATAGCGGAACTCCCTACAAATGTGGATTATAGACGCTGCACATTAATAGACAATGAAGCACCCAAGATTGTAAGAGCATTCATGACAATAGGCAACGATCTATGTGTTGAGACACATGACAATACTCAGACTGTAAGAGTGACATACAATGGCAAAGAAATTCCAAGATGGGCTGGAGCTAACGCCGGATTATTCTGCACAGATGAAGAATTGCCAAGTGTAATTAAAGTCGTTGCTGAAGACATAGCTGGTAACAAGAGCGAAATGGTTGCCATTGATGCAGATCTGATAGTTACAACTAGAACAGAACAGAACTTTTCTGCCATACTCTCAAAAGGGTTGAATCCACATCACGGTGTAGAAGGAATTGTTTTAACTAGCGAAGAGCCGGGAAAGCAGGTGAGACTTGGAAGATCGGTTGAGTTTAGTGATGAACGCTCCCTTCACGTTAGCGACAAGGCACTTGGGGTAATGGGTGAACAAACAATAATAGTCACATACAAAGGTGAGTATACCCAGAAGACAGGACAGATCTATCTCTTTGGTACCAACACTGGACTCTTTGCAACATTTGACGTAACTGTAGACCAGAATGATGTAAAACTTACATTGCAGAAGGATAAATCCAATCGTGGTATCTATGATTTGGATTTGCAAAGTATGGCAATATTTGATGAGTTGAACTTGAATTCTTGGCAGAAGGTGGAAATGGATAGAATATTTGCTAGTGACAAAGACTTGACTAGAACACAACAGAACATATTGAGTTTGGTTATGAGACACGCAGGGTCTTCATAATCCCCTACTTTTTTCTTATTTCATAGAGAGCATAGCATCTAAAGTAAGATCCGCTGCTGAAACAGGAGCTGTTACATACGGTAATAGAAGGAGCTACTGAAAAGGTGCAGGGGATATTCGAGTTGTTATGTCTGCAATTCCTGAATCAGTGGCAACAAGCGAAGGGGGATAGATTCTGCAAGGATGCCAATTTGATGGAACATTGCCTATTAGCAATAGTCATACAGAAATAAATAACCATACGGGTTGAGCTCGCACAAAATTGTTAATGCTGATATGAAAGGCATCGAATTAGATCCAGACTTTACTACCATCATTCTTTTCATCGAGAATAAAGATAAAGGGCATTGGTAGAGTTTGCCGACTAGATAGTATATAGAGCAATACACTGGTAACATCATTATAATGTGCAGTAAAATAACTTTCTAGATAGGGGTTTATCCTACAACAGGTTCAAATATGTGAAAGAAGAGCATGTGACTGTCAGATTATATCGTTTTTATTACAATTATTGGGTTTACAAGTTTACCCCTTTTCAATCGCAGGTTGGTATCATTCGTATCCCTATGGTCGGGAAAAGTAGCTGATATAGTAAACAGGATTGGTGACATAACAAAACCAGTGATCGTAATGACAGAATTATATGATTTGGAAAACCTTAACAAGAAGAGGCGGCTCCGTTTTAGTTATTTAATCCTTCCTTCTTGCTTCAGCTCTGATAATATTTTCATTAAGGTCTCGTAATCAACATTCACCTCGTTCAGAATCCTTGCATGGTCTACCTTACCATGCTTCTGAATAACACGCGCAACTATCTGCTTCTTCTTTTGATATATCCTATCCATAACCATAAATTACATTGGTGATAAATAAAGATCAGAAAGAAAAAGTAAGAATTAAACTACTTTTATTTTTTCCAGCATGTCGAGAGCATTTATTCTCTTTTCAATTGCAAGAACGGGATGCGGTATTTATATTGATACGCAACGTTGTTGATGTAGAGTGGAACATTATTTATTGACGAAACTATATTCATGACATGGGTCTTCTTAAATCCCGTACAATAACAGTTTCAATCAATAAACCTCTCGATTTGGTCTTCGAATCAATTCTAAATCGGTCAGCATCAATGTCTCCTAATGCTAAAAAACAAGATGATGGGTCGTGGTCATTTACCACACCAAGAGGTCCTGCTAAAATGAGATTTCATGAAAACAAGGAATTTGGAATTTTGGATCATGAATTCGTAGATGATGAGATAAGATGGCAAGTTCCTATGCATGTTGTTCAAAATGGTTCGCTTCTGAAGTGATCATTACCCTCTTCAAACCTTCAAGTTTTTCTGACGGACCATTTTCTGAGAGGATGAAGGAAATGGAAAAAGTAATGGAAATTATGAAACAAACCATAGAAAAGCAATAACTTCACAAAATCGGATACTGGAACTTAAAACTAACCTACGAGTCTACGAAAGTGACCGTTTGACGTAGATGAGTTCTTATCATCTCTGTTAAAGACTTTGATAAACAGAGTTAGAGAATTTTTACATAAATAAATCCAAGTGGGTTTAAACAAAGGAAAACAGCAAGAATCGGGTCAATCCATTATAGATGTATATGGTTTATTCGTACATGATCTAATTGTTGAGGAAGGACCAATGTCGTTCCACATTCTAAATTACAATTCTCCTGGTACCACAGGATTTCTACCTTTTCCTTTTTACATTGTAAAGCAGATACACGATAAAGGTATTTTGAATATTAATCAAAAGGATGTAAAAAACTGACCATGGGATTTTGGTCGTATATAGGAAATGATTCTGTCTTAGCATTATGTCCGCGCTGATCTATACCATCTGCTTCTCGTTTCAATCGGAAGGGAATACTAATACAACAAGATGACGACAGGATTTTTTGGTTCTGTGATATAGTTCGGGTCAAACAGTTCCACTTGCCATATACTCGTCGCTTGCATTCAGCGTGTGTCAAGTTCACACACTAAAGAGCGTTCAAAGTAAATGATATCTATAATTTTTCGACAATTATGTATCCTCTATATTGCACAAAAGCATCTGTACCTTTCTCTTCCATCTTTTCTGTCCAAAAACCTGCATATTTGAGTTGTTTTGCATTAAATGATAACTCTTTTGTTAATCCCTTTGCTTCTTTGTATATCTTTAGTTTATAATATGTGTCGCTCATATAACAATCAAGTCCTTCGTAACAATAAGCCTTATGGCAATCAGAGCACATAACATGCTCGCTTGAAGTTATATAATCAGAAATATGGTTCTGCATGGTTCATTAGCAAGAGTCGGATTGTTAAACTAATCATGACGTGCGTTATCCATTCGGGGTATTAGGAAATTTATCATAATTCTAGCGTGTATATAATAAAAATTTATGGGGACGTACATTATTCAGGGATGTCTCTATCGTCTTTTGCTCTTGTCTCTCCTTTTGATTTTACTTTTTGATGTCTTTTTAGACATTAGCTGAAGTGACAATAGAATGTATTATATGAACAGTAGTCAGACAAAGTGGAGAAGTACTCATAAGATAATCATGGATTTACTCACATCAGACAAATAGAAAGAACAACTCACACGAGGCGAAGAGAAGAGAACCCATGATGTTAGTTGATATGTGGTTAGATAACATAGAATATTGCGCAT
>JAZFZF010000005.1:0-3744 GCA_036443875.1 Nitrososphaerales archaeon | reverse complement strand
TATGTGTAACAGGTCCCAACGGCTCTGGCAAGAGCAACATATTAGATGCCATCATGTTCGCATTGGGCGAAAACAGTTCCAAGACGTTGCGTGTTGATAAATTACATTCATTATTCCATGATCAGAGTGGAGATAGAGTTCATAGGTTAGCAAGGACTAGCGTGAGTTTCGATAACACAGATAGGAGCATACCGCTGGATTCCAATACGGTGACGGTCACGCGTGAGATGCCTCCACAGGGAGAAAGCCAATACTATCTTAATGGAAGGAAAGTTACAAAAACGACAATAACTGGTCTACTGGAGGTGGTTTTAGCGGTACCGAACGAATTGAATGTCGTACAACAAGGTAAGATCATGCGTATTGCTGAGTATGATTCTGATGAGAGGAGACGTATAATCGAAGATATAGTGGGGCTTTCATATTTCGATGATAAGAAGGCTGAAGCGATGAAACAGCTAGACGCATCTGACAGGAGACTAGAGGTTGCAATGGCAAAAATGGGTGAAATAAGGAACCGTATTGACGATCTGGAGGGCGAGAGAAACGACCAGTTGAGATTTCAGCATCTGGAGAGGGATATCAGGCGCTTTAGAGCCATTAAGATCTCGATTTCCATACGGGAATCTAGGGAAAGGTTAGAGTCGCAGAAGGTAACGTTAGAACAGAACCTTGCTGAAACTAAAAAAGTTGGCCAGTTACTTGACGAGGTGCAAGCACAATTATCGCAATTGGAAGCAGAAAAAGATAAATTTCTACAGAAGGTCGATGTTCATTCACGCGCCAAGGCAGACGTAGATAGCACAATTTCTAACAAAATAATGAAGTACGAGCAATTGAAGGCTAGCATAGCTTCCGGTGAGCAACGAGTGAAGCAGATCGGCCAAAAAATTCCTTCCTTAATGAAAGAAAGAGAACGACAAAAGAAAGAGAACGATATCATGAATGCAAAGATCAATGAGCTAAATTCAGATTTGAGCGTTAAGAAAGAAGAGAAGCGTAACATCGCGGCAAAACTTGAAAGATTGACTTTTGAACACAAGGAACTGTTAGACAGACAGTCTGAAATAAATGAGCAGAAAGTAAGGTTGGAGGAGCGATTGAAGGACTTGGAGAAGACACAGACAAATCTAACCGTCGAGCTTTCTGTAAATTTAGAACAGGAAAAATCGATCGCTGAAAAGTTGGAAGCCAACACTAAACGTGCAAACAACATAACCGATGCGAAAAATAAACTGGACATATTAATACCTGAACTGCAGAGCCTAATGGATAAACAACTGGAAAATATTGCGTCTGATGACCAAGCTGTCCAAAAATTTGCTGTTCGGAAGGTCAAGATAGAGCAACAGATCGAGAATACATCATTTATGCTGGAAAAGGCTAGCCCTATAGCGGTTCAATTTGAGACGAAGATAAAGATGGCGAAAAACTATCAACAAGAGGATTATGCTATTGCAATGTTATTGCCATATGCGAAGCAATTTGGCATTATAGGTACTTTCATGCAATTAGTAAAGTGGGAAAAGGAATATCAACACGCTGTTTTTGCTGTCGCATCATTATGGATGAAAGCACTAGTCGTTAAAGATGTGAAGAAAATGTTCAAGATCCTCGATCATGCAAGAGAAATGCAATTACCCAAGTTGAGAATGATTCCATTGGATATTGCAATAAACCAGAATGATAGGAATTTTCCATCATATCAGGGCTTAAGAGGCCTTCTATCAGACTTTGTAACATCACACCAAGCACGCAACTTGGTTGATTTCATCTTTGGGGATATTCTGCTGGTGGATACTACCGACACTGCTTACGAACTTGCCAAGGAAGGATGGAAAACAGTCACTGTTAGTGGTGAGCTGTTTGAGCCAAAAGCTAGCGCTATCACATTAGATCTAAATTCAAAGATCATTGACCTTACCAAAACGATTCTCCTAGGTGAATCTATTGAAAACCTAAAGAGCTCCATCAATCTGCTTAGGCAGCTTATTACAAAGAAAAAAAATGAGCTTAATGACATACTACCAAAGGTAAAACAGGTAGAGGAGAGCAAAGTAGAGTTATGTAGATCACTCGCTGTGATAGATTCGCAGATAGAAAATGCTCAAAGCTCCTTGCAACATCAGGCTAGAAACAATGAAGAAATACAAGCCAGAATAACATTACTTTCAAACCTTCACGCTGATACCAGGAAGAAGATAGAAGAGCTGGAAACACAACAGACAGAGATGAATTTCAAAATTACGGAAATAAATAACAAGTTGGACGAGATCGATGACCAAGGGGTTACCAGAAGCATCCGTGAGATAGATCTTAAGAAGGTTGAGGTAGGCAGAACAGCTGAGCATATGGAGAGTGAAATACGTGAACGGCTTACAGTAATTTCATCCCATAAAGATAAAGCTGAAGGATTACTGAAGATGATAGGTGATATTGACAACGAAATTAAAATTATAAAAGAGGAAGCTAAAGAGAAAGCTATCATCATAAAAGAGAATGATAAGACACTGCTAGATGTTAAAGCTGAGCTCAAGTCATTCAGGGACAAGGAACAACAATTGATAGACACATCGGGCAACTCTGTTGGCATGCTGCGGGAATATGAGTCAAAAACGAAGGTCGTTTTGGATCAGGTAAACAAGCTTTCTAAGCAAATGAGCAACTTAGACAAAGATATAGCATTGAATAGAAAGGAGATAGCGGATCTCAGTATAAGGGAAACAACACTTATGCAAGACTTGATTGAGTCTGGCTATCGTGAACCCTTGATGGGATATGATGCTGCTATTGACGTTGCAGATCTTGTAAAAGAACATGATTTTTTGCGTGGTTCCATAAATCAGCTTGCCGATAAAAATTATGTTCAGATAATCAATGGTTACAGGGAAATGTCTTCTAGGAAGAACCAACTGGAATCGGAACGTAACTCTATAGTTAGATTCATCGAAGATATAGAAAGAGAAAAGAAACATGTATTCATGCAAGCATTCGATAAAGTAAACAAAGACATACGTTACATGTTTTCAAGAATGACTGGAGATGATGGCTCAGCTTGGCTAGAGATAGAAAATCCTGACGATGTTTTTAATAGTGGAATAATGTTCCTTGTACAATTCCCCGATAAGCCACCGAGAGAGACAACATCATTAAGTGGGGGGGAAAAGACCATTGCAGCAACTACGTTTTTACTTGCCTTACAATCATTGAAACCGTCACCCTTCTATCTCTTTGACGAGATTGATGCACATCTTGACGCAGAGAATACAGAACGATTATCCAGAATCATTGTGGAAAAATCCAGAGCATGTCAGATGATAATCGTCTCGCTAAAGGATGTTATAGTGGCTAATGCGCAGATGGTTCACGGTGTTTATCCAAGGAACGGTGTCTCTCAACTTATAAAATACAAATCGCCTAATGTTTCATCGGCAAAATAATCACTTTGGGTACAGAAAACATGAGACGTAGTGTTCCGCCTCAACTTCAAGCAATTTGGGTGTGGTTTTGCAAACATCCATTGCATAGGGGCATCGCCGTTCAAAATTACAACCTACATACATTACTTCTGTGCCAGTTTCAGTCTTTATTCTTACCTTTTTTTCAACAAATCTGTTGTTAGGATCTGGTTCTGATAATGCGTCGATTAAAGCCTGTGTATATGGATGCAGCGGGTTGAGTAACACTTTATCAATAGGACCTTTCTCCACAATCTTTCCCATGTACATTATCGCAATATCCTTG
>JAZFZF010000004.1:0-8464 GCA_036443875.1 Nitrososphaerales archaeon | reverse complement strand
TTCTTGCTTCTGTGGATCTGCACCATAAACTACAGAAAATGCCTTGGTCAAGTCTCCAAAATCCTTTGAAACGGTAAACCCTACCTCCTCCAGCGCTGAAGAGATCAATTCACCTATCGCATTTCTTCTTGGATCGTCGCTTCTTATCATGAATTTTACCTCTATGGGGTTGTCGTTAAAGTACCACCTGTCTCCTCTTTTGACAGCCCCATGTTCTTCCATTGCTGTGGCAATCATATTTTGGGCAAACTGTGGATTGTAGCTGAAACCAAATGACTCTACAGTACCTATTAAGACCAGGTAATCGGGTTCAAATTGGCTGAATGCGGAGAACATGGGAGAGCCGAAGCCCTTGAGTATTTCATCCACTATCAGCTGCCTATTGATGAGGTAATTCATTGCAAATCTGACTTCTTGAATCGAAAATGGGTTAAGCCCATTCGGATCGGGTGCTGGATTCAGCAGTATACTGAGGGATCCGCCTACTGACTCGTAAATTCTAACATTTGGTTCGTTCTTACTGGCCGAGACAAGTTCTAAGGGCATCCTGAAGAAATAAAGATCCAAATTACCTGCCTTCACCTCCTGTACAGCAACATTTTCGTCAAGATAATGTATGAACTGAATCTCGTCAACATAGGGACCTTTTGCTGCTTGCGCATCAGTAGTTAATTGTAGGGGGGTAAAGATGGTGAAAGCCAAAAAAGCAACCAGAAGTGCTCTGATCATATAAGACTCTAGGATTAAAGAATTTAATATGTATTTGTAACACTTTCTTTAATACAATGAATTCAGCTCTCATAATGAAGGCTATACATGCAATAGATGAGGGGAATTTTACTATGGATGAATTCGCTGTTGCAGCTGGTTTGGGCAGGAAGATAACGGCAGATCTTGTAAGGTTTCTCATCAAAAATAAAATAGGAAAAATGGATTCAAAGCAGATAGAATTTGGTTTATCTGATAAGATGCATGCAAGTATTTTGGCTATCCAGATGGGTGCTGATCCGGAGGATATCTCACAGTTGCTGCACTGGAAGGATTTTGAGGTACTTGCAGCAAACCTCCTCGATGTTAGCGGATATGTTACGCAGCGTGGATTTAGAATGAGGAGACCAAGGATTGAGATAGATATAGTTGGGATCAAAGATTCTATGGCTCTGCTTATCGACTGCAAGCATTGGAAGAGGAGCAGCCCATCTGCATTGGAGAGGTTTGCTTCCAAGCAGGTTCATAGGGCAGAAGCATTTCTAGCTTTTGATAATGGTGTAAGGTATGCGGTTCCAATAATACTTACTCTGCATTCTGAATCAACAGTATTTGCAGACAACGTGCCTGTTGTTCCTATAATAAAATTTAGTTCGTTCCTGAACGAAATGCGTGGTTACTTGGATGATATTAAGGTCGTTTATGTCTAATAGAATCAAGTCTTAGAACATTCTTTCTTCCTATTGTAAAAAAGATGTGATATTCTGAAAATCATCAGATAACCTTATTTTGCATCTTAGGCATCATCATATAGTAGAACGTGTTAATAACAAAAAAGGGGACACCTTTGCCCTATCCGGTGAAGCATACTAAGTAGGAAAGATACGATGTGTCTAAGGTGAAACTTAACTTCCAGTAACTAACATTGCTATGTAGACCGCAACTGTAATGCCGAAAGAGATCTTGGTAATGCCCAATGAACGATCCAATGCATTTGAATAGTCAGAAAATTGTGCATTGCCCATAACCTTCACACTGGATAACGCTTGGGATACTTCGTAACTTGCATCTGTCATTCTTTCAACTGCTTTCTTTGTCATCTCAAGGTACCATTTACTGACAGCATCAAATGAACTTAAACTGCCGAAAGTAAAGTAGCCTACAGGGTTTCGTGCTCTCCCTGCATTGTAATGTGTGTCTGATGTACAAACCTCAAGCATTGATATACCATTCGAGGAGAGGTATCCTACTATGTGTTCACGTAGGTTTCTGGTCATGTTGTTACTGTCGGCCCATCCTAGTGTAAGGAGTTTCTCATTCACCCTAATTGCAATTACGCTCATTCCTGCTGGACCAACATCGTTAGCAGTTGCACCTATTTCCGACGAATGACAGAAGCCATATTCGAAATTGAATTGTGGTCTCATTTTAAGTTCATACAATGCTATCTTACAAGACTTTAACATATCAGCACTATCATCTTCATTAAGATGTTTTCCCATCGAATTATGTGTGTCGATCGCTAAGGCAAGATTAAAATCCTTTTCTTTCGCGTAACTTTCCACTTCTCTTCTGATCACCTCAGGTACATCTTCCATACCATGTGGTGATGATGATAATAGTAACATCGCGACTTGGCCAAATGCGATTCCGCTAACACGTGCTTTGTTGATCTGTATAACTATAGGTTCTGTACAGACGGTACCATTTTCAAAGAGTATTCCATTGTTCAGACTATCAAGGTAACGTTCAACTTGCACTCTTGATGGAAGATTTAACGAGTGATCTGATATGCCATGCATAACAACTGATTGCGAATTCGGAATGTACGTTTTATAGATTTCATATGGTAGGTTGCTCCCGCCAATTGGGTAGAACGGTCCAGGATGTACGTCGGGAACTACTAAGGCTGATCTGCCATTTGTTGTCTTGAAGGATAACATGTAAGTACTTACCTTCGACTCACACGCTCTACTCTCCATCATCTTCTCTATCGGTCTCGGGTTCATATCAGTCCAAGCTTGCAAGTAAGCCTGAAGTAGTTTGAACGTACTCTCAACACCAGGTCTTCCAGCCCTATCAGCGATAGCAAACCAGATTGTCGCCATTGCCATGAAAGAAAGACCGAATCCAAAACCTACGGGATCAGCAAGGTAGAATGGCACGGATTCTATCGGCATAAAGGCAACAAAGAAGATCAATGGAAGGATGGATGACGTCAGTATCGCTCTAGGTATACTTGCACCAAATACCGAAGTAAATACAACTATTCTTAGACCAATTGCAAAGAACATACCTGCAACGATGAAATGGAAATGTACAGTTGGTTTTGACAGAAGAGATGCCGCAACTATACCTAGAACTATAGTGATCAACCAGAAAATATTCGTAAATGCAGCCGTGTGATAGACCTTGGTAAGTTTTGTAATAGGCAAGTTCTTCAGCATCACAAAATCGATCATCTTTGCTCCGAATAGAACCGCAAGCGACAAAGGCAAGGTTACCGCAAGCTCTGACAGTGGTATCTCTAGATAGTAGTGATAAGATAACAAAACTATCAGCGATGCAGATGCAAATGAAATTAGAAGAGAGGTTATGTGCGACCCTGGGTTTATGAGGGTTAGGTAGAATCTCTTCTGTATTCGCCTTACAGACTCTTCACTCATGCTCTATACCGGGAATATTATCCTTATCAATATAGATATGCCGATAAGGGCGCCAGCTATGGTGAAGGCATACTCCGGTTTTATCCTAAAGCCCTTCGTCTCATCCTCAAAGAATCTGAGTAGCCCTGCACTTGAAGCAGGCATAGGAGCAGACTTTTTACTTCTACGTGAACTCATGATCAACGAACACCACCATGATATAATAAATACGTTACTTTCAAGACGCGACGTTCCTCGGTATCTTCTCAAGCACCTCCAAGTAATGCTTTATTAGTTTGATCACTTCTGTCTGCTTATCAAGGTCTTCTTCAGATTTTAAAGATGGTAACAACGCGCCAATCTTTGACAAAACAATATTTTTTAGATCCGTTACAACTTCTCCGGTCTTTGCTTCTTTACCAGTTTCTGTCACTCCCATCACTTCCTCCTTACCACAATTCACACAGATGATTTTACCAGAGAACCTGACCTGTATGCCTCTACATACACTGCAGGATTCACTTACAAGCGTACCACCCTTCCTGAGCAGTTCTGCCGCTGTGCTGATACGTTCCTTGCTCAAACCTTTTCACTAATATGGGAAAGTATCATAAAAACAATATGTAAGTGATATTCGCCTGGTATAAATAAAAAGGTCACTTAAGCTAACAAAAGGCACTAAATGGAAGGAAGGCTTAATAATCGGATACCCCGAATTGTTGATTGATGGTGGTTATCTGCAAGAAATGCGGACTGCCGGATGATTTGTGCGCATGTGGCGAACTAGAAAAGGAGGAGACTAGGATTGTTGTGCGTCTTGAAAAGAGGCGTTTCAATAAGGATACTACAATGATAGAAGGTTTTAATCCTAAACTTGCCGATTTGACCAAGATTGGGAAACAGTTGAAGAATCGTTTAGCCTGTGGCGGTACAGCAAAAGATGGTTATATTTTGCTGCAGGGTGATCACAGAGACATTATAAAAATGCATTTGGTCGATCTGGGATTCAAGGAATCTACTATAGAAGTTCATTAAGGTGCGTGTATTGTATGTCAGATCTGTTTCTTGGCGCCTTCTCCTGATATTTTATGCTGCGATAATCGGCGTATTATTTGCTTTAATGCTTTTATCATATCCTCTTGGTGCCTATGTTGTTTTCAATACCGAACTAGGTTCTACGATTACATATGAATTTCCATTAGATAGTTTTTACATATTCTTTGCTGGTCTTCCAGTTGATTTACCTGTAAATAATCAGTTAGGAGAGATATTCATAGTCTTGTGGTGTTTCTACCTGCTCTTCTTTGCCATACTCATATTGGGTCCTCGAAAGAACTTATTGCAATCGCTGGTGAGAACGGGGGAGGGAGAAGAGCAGGCCTACAGGGACAATGCGTTGCATACGATTATAGTATCACTTGCTGTGTTACTGGTAATATCAAAAGGACTAGAGATCATTCAGCAATCGGTAGGTGTAACGGTAGGCTCTGTTGAATTTTCAAACCCCCTGCTTCAGTTCTTCAACATAACTGCCGCCCCCATAAGAGAGGAACTGGGCTTCAGGGTAGTGTTGATAGGCATACCCGCATACGTAATGTTTGCAAAGAGGCACTCGATTGTAGATCTCTTCAAGACGTTATGGTATCCAAGCAAGCATACCCAATCCGACCAATACACACGCAGAAACGTGTATTTACTGATAACGGTAAGTGCCGCACTCTTCGGCCTAGCACACGTCTTCTACGGCGGTGGATGGAGTTACGGTAAGATTACACAAGCTATGATTGGAGGCTGGATCATTGGATGGCTTTACTATAGGTACGGTCTACATGCTGCGATATTGATGCATTGGAGCACTAATTACTTCATATTCACTTATGGATACTTTGGCAATACCGTGTGGGGCTTCCCGGAGAACAGCACGACTAACAATCCATTACTTGGCGGTATTGACTTTTTGCTCACTGTAGCTGGACTAATTACTATCGGCTTGTTTCTGCAAAAAAAGATACGTGAATACATTGCTCCCAAAGAACAAAATAGTTTTAAAGACAGCAATATTATCTAGCGGTATGCCTATAGCAGGAAAGAGCGAATTTGTTAAACTTGTTGAAAAATACAAATGTATATACCCATTCACACATGCTCTTCTTGACGGTGATGGCTACGTTCTAACCATGAAGGAGGAGGTCACACTCAACTACTTGGAGCATAGGAATATGATATCTTATGAGGTGGTCTTTACACCCCCGAACTACGTTGCCCACCTAACAGCCAAGAGCAAATACGGCAGGCTAGGCCTCTCGTTCCTAAACTCTGCAAAGGTTCATAGTGGATTCGTAGGCCGGCTCGCCCTTGAGTTGGTAAACTTGAACAACGAGCGTACACCCATCACCATCAAGCATGGAAATCCGTTTATGCACTTGGAGTTCATAAGTAGGAATGGTGACCCATCGCCATACGATGGCGAATTCCAGTTCCAATATATGGATGAACATGAAGTTAGTATGTATATGGAGATGATAAGCAGGGAATTTGGCAACATATTTGACAGAGCCAGTCTCGAAGAGGTAGCGAAGAAAAGAGTACATACGATCTGATTATGTAATAGGTGGGTAATCACTAGTATCTAACACTTGATGACTATATCATGTGTTGTGTGTTATGTAACATTTGTCAAAAACAAATTTAAGTGACTAAAATATACATTGCATAAATGTCCAAGGGCGATGATACAAAGTATAAGAAAGAGCAGAAAGCTGCCTTCAACGGTATCGTGAAACTGGCATCGTTATTGCAGAAAGCGTTGGAAACTGGCAGATCGAGCTACGTTGAAATGAATGAGATTAGTAGGTATATGGGTTATTATGTTAAAACACAGACAGATGACACTTCTATGTACATGGATTATTTGTTAAATAACTACAAGAATGGGATGAAGATTAAACGGCTTAGGGATGATCTTATGAATGTCTTTGCGCGTATTAACAAAAACATTATCAGCGGATATGAAAGACTTGTTGCCCCAAATGGCAAAGTGAGCAAGAGCCTATTAGGACAATTAATTCAGATAGATACGGAATTAACAACAACAATGAACACAATCAAGAGTGCTCTGATGAATGCCAAGAAGTATGGTGAGATGCCCGAAGATGAAGTAAAGGAAATTGCTAGTATGGTAGATGACCTTGCGCTAGCTATAACTGAACGGAAAAAAATCTTAAAGTAACAATCATTCAGCAATTATTCTAGTATTCCCTCTAGTCTAAAGGATTGAAGGTTCTGTCAAACTATCGCAGGTGAAAACTTTATATTTCCTCACTGGGTGGCATCAAGTTCTGACCTACACTAACAGATTGATATGGTTCGAGCGTTTCCGTTACGAACGATATCTGAAGTCGTTGCTGATGTGAATTATACAGACGAATGTTTCTTTCTTTACATCTGTGTTAGTTATTGAAGATCGTACAGTCGGGATACCCCCTTTTACGCTCAACATTACGCTCATTGTCATCTAACACGAGTGGGTTGGAGACCATTATCATTGTCGTATAGCCTATCCTAGCTGTTACAAACAGATCTTCGTTGTAATGGCTGTTGATGATGATGATGATGATGGCACACTTCTTTCCTTGTATAACCCCCCATTATGACATCGCTGTAAGATACGAATAGATTATCTACATAACTTTTTGTAGAAAGTTTTAGCGTGTTCTGAACTCTTGAAGAGGTTCTTGTCTCTTGAAGCATAACTTCTATTGCTACGATGTCGGTATTAGACAATATACTTGCATGTATAGTATCTAAGGAATTAGGTTATTGTTCTCGGCACGATCAGCAATAATCTTGACCGAATCTCCTGTCGAAATTTCTGCTCTCGAACGCTATGTCACCTATACTACTAATTTTCGTTGCCGAATCTGATACTTCAAAGCCTCGTACAATGGATATACTTTCTCTGTTCAACTCACCGTTCGAGACTCACTTCCCTGTTCTTTCCATTTAGATCTGGGGTAAGCTGCACTTTGCCATTGAAGACACCACCGTTTACCTGTTTCAAACATCTCTGGATAATATCTTATTGAAGAGGTAGTGATTATCTCAACCCTGTTCAGTGGTTCTGTTCACTTTCAATCTCATTCCTTTTAGTGTTGAACATTTGCGCCATCAACCTCACCTCAATTTGGTCGAATGTAGGATCTTCCTTTCTCTCAAATACAATATCGATCTTTGCTTCAACTCCTGGAATCTTCTTCTGAAGTCTTGTCCGAGTCTCCAACTGAAGTGGTATCATCAAAATAAAGAATTCTGATCTGTGAACCGACGATCATCCAGTTTGCTGTTTATACTTTCCAGGGTAACCTCAACTATACCACTGTTAATGGTTCCTCGTAGAAACGATCGGTTTTCTTATACCTATTTTGGTCAATACGTTGTTGAGGCGTTTCATCGAATTTTTTGGTACCTGTGAATAGTGTATCTACTAGAATTCTCTCTCTGCTCCTAGGATCTCTCTTCCCATCCGCTTCAGCCAGCCGTATCGTGAGGCCCTCCCCCAAACTTATTTCGTCTTTCAGTACTGAGGTAAGCACCAGCACCATTTTGGTAAATGTGCTGCCATAGATCAGGAGTTAATTGTTATTGACAGTCGTAAACAAAGATTTAAGCACTGATACAAATCCCTTCTAGATATTTTATGATTACCAGACAAGACAAGATAAAAAATTTAGAGTTTCAGGGTCAGCTTGAGACCCTTGTATCTGTTCCTTATAGTTACTTCCGTAACTCCAGCTGCCTCTGCAACATCCTTCTGGGTCTTGCTCTCCCCATTCAGAACGCATGCAACATAAAGTGCCGCTGCTGCAAGCCCCATGGGGTCCTTTCCTGCCGAAATCTTCGCTTCTTCAGCTCTTTTTAGTATTTCAAGCGCCCTCCTCTTGGTCTTTTCGCTCAAACCAGCCTTCCCTGCTATCCTAGAAATACATCTAACAGGATCAACAACGGGCATTTTCAGATCCAGTTCCCTTATCAGCAATCTGTAACACCTTGCCACATCCTTCTTCTTTATGTTGCTGGAACCAGCAATATCTTTTAGAGTTCTTGGCGTTTCC
>JAZFZF010000003.1:0-6956 GCA_036443875.1 Nitrososphaerales archaeon | reverse complement strand
AGGTTCATAAATCTGCAACAGAGCAGAATTTTTCATTCAAGTCTGTTGGTATAATATTGGTATTAGACGATCTTAGAATCAAAACAAGATCCAGAACTCTAAAATCACCTTCAAGGAGCTACTTTGAAATATTCAAAACTACAAAGGACCTTCTGGAAGGAATAGTATCGGAGAATCAGCTGATGGTAAGAAGGTTGGGTGTAAAGGTCTCGGAATTGATAGGAAGCAAGGGCCAGGATACATTATTCAATTTCATGGATTAATTAGTAATACGCCCTGATCGGTAAAAATTAATCTCTTATCGCTGGCAATAGAGGGATGTGCTACGCCTATCGAGACAACAAAAGGCTGTAGTCTTCGACTCATGACTAGGATGGTCGCTTGACGGTTATGACCTAATCTTGATGCTTTTAGTCATTCAGTCTGTAAGCCAGCTCTTCTTTCCGTCTGAAGATCCTACATTCAGTCAATTAGCAACTTTCATAACACATGTTATAACACTGATCATGCGGCCTGTTGGTGATGCCTTATTCCGTAGTTTTGGTGATAGACACGGCAGAAAGAAAGCCATGATAATTACTATCATGGGTTTCTCAATTGCCACCTTCGCAGTAGATCTGTTGTCCACATGGCAGGCAGTAGGCATTCTTGCACCAGCACTGTTAATACTCCTGAGGTTTACACAAGGACTCTTTGCGGGAGGGGAGTGGGCCAGTGGTGCAGTGATTACCATGGAGACTGCACTGGCATCTGGTCGTGGATTACTTTCAGGTTTTGTACAGAGTGGATTTACTCTAGGCTTCCTAATAGCATCAGTGACTTACCAGTTTGCATCTGTTGCTTATGCAGGGAAGACATTTATAGAAATGGGTTGGAGGGTGATGTTCTTTATAGGTATAATCCCCGGTCTGGTTAGCTCTATTCGTTAGATTCAAGATGAATGAATCTGAAATATGGTTGAAGAAGGTGCGCCATAAGAAGATAGAAAAGGCACCATTACGGCGGATTATATTCGGAAAGGAGTAAAGAAAACGCTTCTTCCTTTCCTTGATAGTCATGACGGGCCTTATGCATGATTACTACACATCGATAGGCTTCACGCCCACATTTCTATAGCAGTATGTTGATCATGCGCGAACAGAGGTTACTACAATAATGATTGCCGCTACAATCTCATCTCTGATAGGAGATGTCTTTACCGGATTCATAAGTGAGTATATAGGGAAAAAGAAGGCAATAGCAACATTCGCAGTCGCTGTCATAGTGCTATCTGTACCGATGCTATTTGGTCTATACCATGCAACACATATTTCTGAAAGAATATTTTACACTGTTGTGTTAGTGTTTATAACAACGTCAGGCTTCGGACCAATACCTGCATTTCTGTCAGAAACGTTTCCAACGGAAGTAAGGAATAGCGTATGTGATTTCGTATACAATGGTGATCTTTAATTTGGTTCATAGGCCCAATTGATCGCAGTCAATCTATTATCGCATGCAGGGTCATTCATTCCATTTGTTCTTGCATTAAATATTATAGCAGGTTCGACAATAATACTTGTTGGTGCAAAGCTTAATCCAGAAACACGAGATACTGACCTAACGTAACTATTCCAATAATTCAGCTGCTTGAAACGCCCAATCTGTTAGCCAGATGTTTCAAACCATTTACACTTACCCATTCAACATTAAGATATTCGATGATCGCTGCATCATGCATTCCAAGTATCCTCGCCTCATCCACTACAACCTTATACGCCTCAAACTCAGTCTGCCTGTCAACATAGTCATAACGCTCGTCATAGATATCTTTGCCATCCATTAACTGCTTTATATGTACCAGTTCATGTATTATATCAAGGTAAAGCGTTCTTCCTTCAGATTTCTTCAGATGCTCTTTCCCAACGACTATACAGCCCTCAGAATCATCCACAAACATATAGCAATCCTTTTCGACTATCTTGATCTTTGCTTTTGCTAGTACCAACTTCAAGGAATTTCTACTTCCATATACTTTGTAGAGGCATTTAGCATCTGCCAACCCGCTAAAGACCTCTCCAATATTGTACAGACCTTCATCGAAGTTACGTGTAATCGTAAAATTTTTCAAATCAACCACTTTTCTTGGTTGAAGAGAGTTTTTTAATTCGTTTACTTTCAACATACATTACAATGAATAGATAAGCGACTAACCATGGTAGGAACATTATTTCACCAGCTATGGAGTGGAATTCTTCGAACTCTGCCGCATTTGTACTGATCAGTAACGCAAATAGAGAAAGTGAGAATATGCGTATCATGTTAACTATTACGGTTCCAGTCGCACCTATCACAAAATAGATTACTTTCCTTTTTGGCGCTATATTCATCTTTAACAGAAAAGCCATCATCACAAGTGTGTAGATGATCATACTATGCACACCGGCAGATGGCCAGAAAACTTGTAATGCCATGGAACCATGCTGACCTTGAAGGATTATTACGTTGTCTCTTGCAAATGCCTCGCCTAATCCCATCGTGTTTATCATCCAGGTATCCATCTGCAACATGTAAGGAACGAATAACTGCAATGGACCTAATGTATCGTATGGAAAGAAGGCGTCAAGTGATAGAACGATCGCACTTCCAAAGAGATAGATAGGCCCTGCAGGTGCTATCTTCAACCAATTCTTTCCATACAGCACTGCCAGAGCTGTCGCTATATACATTGCCATCACTATGAAATCCCACATCCAAGTCCAGCTATCGATTAACCTAATGTTGTATGAAGAAGCTGCATCCATTATGATAGAACGTAAACCAAAATCTAGTAGTGTAAAGTATACAACTGTTGCAGCAGTAAGGGGTAAAACCGCATAGAAACGTCTTTTACTGATATCAAATTTAGTACCTATCAGTTCAGCACCTATGAAGGCAAGTGCGAATAGGAATCCACCTCGACCTTCGTTCCAGCTCATGTTAAACGTCTCAGGTGCAATGGCAAAAGTGTAGATTATCGGAGATATCAATAATAAAGTTATTATAATATTGTTATACCTGACAAACACACTATCCTTGACGATCTTCTCTTCCACCTCTTCATAACCTCACTAGAACCTCATTATAGGCAGAATGCCTCATACTCTCCTTTTCTATAATCTTATCTATAACAGCCTTTCAGTGTCTCACAATAGAAGACAATTATGGTGATAATTCCAAATTCTTCCACCTATACCTGCTAGCTACTGGTTTCTTGCCATGAGGAATTATTTCCCTTGTGATCATCCCATTCCATAGAAATTCCGCCTCTTCCACTCCTTAGCAAGCTAACAGTAACTGCCAGGAGCAACAGATCTAGTTCAGCACCACGTACAAAACTTTTAGATATTTTCATTAATATTAGCGTCAATCATATTTCATATCAACAAGGCTGGTGATATTCTCGTGAGAACCCGAGAATCAAGATCAAGCCGCCAATAAACTCCAGCAATTCTATCAGCATGGCAAGGTATGCAGGAAGGCCTAGTTACTGAAGAATCCTCGCATTCTAGCTTTATCGATTAATTTCGGATAACCATGAGCCATATGTTATATACCAACCATTATTCTCATTGACAATGGACCAAATAGTAAAAGCCTAGTTAGTATATTTTCATGGTTAATAACATACGATATAATCATACCGTAAAGGTCCACTAGGACTGCATAGCCTTCAGGTGCCATCCTTTAGTCAGATCCTTGATACTATCGCCAAGCCCACGACTATGCAAAATAATCACCTGTTCTTTTGATTAATACTTTTTTAACTAGTCAAATATATTCACTGATCTTTCTCTGATACCTACCCTGTAGTATTCTACTCTTTGCAACCCACTTGTACCGCGGAATCGTAAGATTACTCATAACATATTCAAGTACCTCTTCTATACTACTAAATCTGTACGGTCTAGATTTCAGCATAGCACGTAGTTGTTCCCTCACAAACCAGACTCCTAGTGGGATATTAAAACCTGGATAGATTTCTCTTAGCATCAGAACCATTCCCTGTCTTTGTAACCTACTTAGCATTTCTGTCGCAGTGAGTCGTGCAGAATAGTAGCAGCCACCAACCCTTGCGTAATGATCTATGCCTTTGTATCCTTCATTATCACCCATTATAGCTGGATTGCCGTACTGCGTTAGGTTCCATGTCGTGTTTGGAAACCACGCTTCAATCCACTCAAAGCTCCATGCTCCAGGAATAACTATGGCGATAAATAGATTCATGTGTATCCTTCTTAAATAAACAAGATACTCACCAATTTCCTGTTGGGTCTTTACCCTTTCGATGAGTGATTTTGATGTTACATCATCGACGGCTGTTATACTCCATCTAGTTGGAACCATCCTTCTAGCCTTGCCGAAAGATCCTACACTGAAAGACTTTTGTATTTTGGATAAAGGTACTCCTTTACTATAAAGTTGTACTACTGCCTCCCCCGCCTTCAGGTCCTTATCATAGTACGCCTTCTCTATTCTCTGATCTACACTTACATTACCACTGATATTGAACTTGAACATCTGTCCAGAGGGGCCAAATGGTGGTATATGCTCGTTCAGATGGACCGTTTCTGTAGGGTTCTTCTTCAGGACCATATCTGAATCGACAGGCTTGTCAGCCATGGCCAATTCCTGCAATGTTTGAACTATTCCGCTTTCTCTCACAGCGTCTTTCACATCAACTAACGTTGTACCCCTCACAAGTGTCAGTCTAAAGTGTAAAATTTCATCCACTTTGTAATTCTGCCACAGTTCAGGCGCATCATACGTTGAAGTATCATCAAAGATCGGTGGAAGCATCGGCCCTACCATCACTTTTGGATATCCCACCCTTCCGACAAACACGCTGGGCGGACTCGATCCTCCAATCTCTGATTTAAGATTCAGCCTTAGTGGTTTTATGTTCATCTTTACCATAACAGGGCAGTATGCCAAACCACACAGTCCTTTGGTTCCTCTGCACTCGATACACAATTCAGGAGGGATCTGCAACAAATTGAAACCACGATCTATCGATATGAATTTTATGTTTACATTTAATCATACATATATTTACAAACAAACTATATCATAGCATGATTATGTGGTAACAAGGACGAAACATGTGAACACTTGAACAAATACATGAACACTTGAACAAATACATGAACACTTGAACAAATACATGAACACCTGAATAAGACGAACACTTTGATTGACAAACTCTATTTGCTAAATGATGTATAATATGCCAATACTTTTACATTTTTGCTGTGTAGGTTAGGATTGTATAATGAGCAATCAAGCGTCTGTGAACTAAAACAGTCTAGCTCTTGCAAAATACCGAAGAAATCTGATGCCCCATTGGCTAAATAAAGCTGAGGAATTCCACACGGAAACGTATCAAGGGGAAGAAGTAAAGGTCTATGAAGAATACTGCTGAAACACCAAAGAGGAGGCCAGCAAGTAACCTCTTTAGAGTCTTTTCATTTAATTTTTTACTTATGAGCATCCTCGTGCCGATTCTAGTGCCCAAAAGTGTTCCTCCTGCTAGAATTGCTGCACGAAGGAAATCGGTATTAGCTAGAGCTGTATGGATAACTAATCCAGAACCAGCAAGTATCGCAACTGCCAAAAGTGAGACAGGGCTAGCAAAGCGTACAGGGATGGCGAAGAAGGCAAGTAGTAGGGGCATAAAGATCACACCACCTCCTATTCCAAAGAGACTCGAAACTATGCCAGCGAAGAAGCATGCGGCATAAACTATGATCAGTTTATGTGTTCTTACACTCTTCAATAGCTGCTTCACAGCTTCGATGGACTCAACGGGATTAGGATTTTTCTTGAGCCTTCCCCGTATAATTGTGATACCTGCGACTGCCAAGGTAACGATTGCGAAAATAAGCTTAAAGTCAGGCATACTTATGGAATCTGCAATGTATGCCCCTATCAGTGCCCCTGGGACTGCAAAGATAGTGAGTCTTAGGGCTAGAGGGTATGTGAGGAGCTTCTTCCTTGAATACACAAAAGCTGAAGTAGATGCATTAGTACATGCAGCAAAGAGGCTTGTGCTAGCTACCATGTATGGAGGATAACCCAGGAAGCTTAGTGCAGGCACGAATAGAAAACCTCCTGCTAACCCTACCATAGACCCTACAAAACCACCAATTACTCCAATTATAACTAGAATTAATAGATCGATCAATCTTAATCACCAAGTATCCTCGTATGTTTGGTAATTTCCTCGTCGGTGTCTTTACTTTTTATCATTCTCATAGTAAATTATCCACTTCGGGTGATCTGAATATATAAACTTCCTTGAAGGGAAGTCATCGAAATCAGAAAATTATTACCATCAAAAAGGAGGGTTTACCTAGCGCCCACAGAACCTATATCATTCAAGTTCCTTTATGCCAAGGAGAACCATAAACTCGAAATCAATAAGGAGTTTGAGTGGAGACCAACTTAATATTTGCTAATAACGCAAAGGACCCAACTCATAATTCTAGGTGATACTTTCCTTGTCTGATTTGTTAGATTAAAGACTATGGACGGGACTTTGCAATGTTGTACACAAAAGGATTAATACGGTAAAATACAGTTGCTTCATGAATTGACTGTAAAAGATGAGCTTGTTGCACGATTCTCCACAGAGCCAGATAAATACTACAGGGTAGAGTTATTTGACAAACTTGGTTTCGAACGAAAAAAATGCTCCAACTGTACGAGAGACTTCTGGACCCTGGTAACTAGGGAAAGATGTCCCAACTGTGAAACGTATGGATTCATTGGAGATCCTCCCACTAGCAAGAGATTGGATTATGTGAACGCTTGGAAAGAAGTTGAGAAATTTTTTACAAATAATAATCATACAAGCATCAAGAGATATCCTGTTGTTTGCAGATGGCGTGAAGATCTGTTTTTCACTGTTGCATCCATAGTTGACTTTCAACGCGTTA
>JAZFZF010000002.1:0-5000 GCA_036443875.1 Nitrososphaerales archaeon | reverse complement strand
AACAATATTTTTGACTTATTTGGGGGTATCCTGTCTATAGCGAAAAGTAGGAAAGGGTAGCTACTCGCATGTTGACAGTTATACTTAACGAGCTATGTTAATATGAAAAATATTCTAAAAAGATAGGAGAAAGTTGAGTGTGGCGAAAAAATATACTTTTGCTCGCCTCATAGAGTATATATAGTTATTATCGGGCAAATACGCTAAATGATTGGCTACGTAACATTTGTAGTATTTATCACAGTCTCTTGGATAATGATGCTTTACAGCTTCAATTTCTATTACTTGGTTTACTTGGCATGGAGAAAGAGGAAGAGGGTAAATGTAGTCACAAACAGATTTCCCACGGTAACAGTTCAATTGCCAATATTCAACGAAAAATATGTAGCTGTTAGACTCATTCGTTGCGTTTGTGCAATGGATTATCCTAAAGATAGGTTACAAATACAGGTTCTTGACGATTCTACAGATGATACTAAAGAATTGTGTAGAAGCACAGTAGAACACTACAGAGCATTGGGGTACGACATTGAGCATATAACAAGGAAGAGCAGAAGGGGATACAAAGCTGGTGCCTTGAGGGAAGGACTGAAGACCACAAAAGGCGAATTTATCGCTATATTTGACGCAGATTTTGTTCCTCCCGAATGGTTTCTGGAGAAAGTTATGAACCACTTTTCATCAGATAAGATCGGTGTGATACAGTGCAGATGGGGTCATCTGAATGAAGATTACTCTCCATTGACTCAAGCACAGGCATTAAGCCTGGACTTTCACTTTTTGATAGAGCAAAAGGCGAAGAGTTTAACACATCTTTTCATGAACTTCAACGGCACTGCTGGCATTTGGCGTAAAAGGTGTATAGAAGATGCTGGAGGCTGGCAAGCAAACACGTTAGTTGAAGATGTGGATCTCAGCTACAGGGCACAAATGAGAGGCTGGCGTGCTTTGTTTTTGGACAAGGTAGTATGTAATGGCGAACTGCCTGTTCAGATCAATGCAGCGAAGAGGCAGCAATTCAGGTGGGCAAAAGGATCGATTCAACTGGCCATAAAACTTCTTGGCGATATAATGATGGATAAGAAATTACCAGCTGATACTAAGATACAAGCATTTGTGCAACTAACTAGGCATATAGTGCATCCCTTGATGCTGATCCAATTCCTACTTCTTCCATTGTTACTTGCGATGGATTTTGTAGTGTATCCAATTAGCATTTATCCGATGACTGCATTGGCAGTTTACCTGATCTTAGGCCCTGCATTTTACATATACGTGATAAAACGGCTCTGGCAGCAGTCTTGGCTGAACAAACTCAAAGCATATCTATATTTGATATGGTTCGCGACTGGAATATCTGTAAACAATACAGTAGGAGTATTAGATGCCATATATGGAGGAAAGCCAGAATTTCTACGAACGCCGAAGTATGGGATTACAGAGAAGGGTGAGAACTGGAGAGATAAAGCGTATACACTACCATTCACAAAAACAACATTGTTAGAGATGTTCTTTGGAGCTTACGGCATACTTGGGATATTCATAGCAATATTCAGTGGTAATCCCGTGTACGCACCGATACTGGCTTTGCAGACAATGGGCTTCGTTTACATATCTTATCTTAGCATAACACATTCGATGTTTTCAACACTTAAAAATAGGCAAGACATTAAATTAAAAGAGATAGTGGGGAATAGGATTGATAGCAAGACGCTATAAAGCCATAATGATAGTAATATTGGGGTTGTTGATATTTGGTGTTAGTATGGCGTATATTGGTTACCACCAAACGGTCTATCCCCTGGAAAAAGCAAAAGGATACCTCCAGAGAAGCATGTCGTCTCCTGCGCCAGAATTAATGCTGGATTACCTTGCAAGTGCGAAACCGTTTGTGCCAAAGGAAGGAAATCCTGTATGGGCATTTCCGACTGCGACTACAGATTTCGGTTTGATGCAGAAAGATATTGATATGATAATAGAGAGGCTTCGAATTTTATCTACATTGCCTAGAGACAGTGCAGCTTTCAATACTGGCATTGGAGATGTTCGTGGTGAATTGATTATACTTGAAAAACAGATCATTCAAGCACAGCCATACATCTATGTCAGTTTCCAGAATGTCGTCCTAAGTTCAATATGGATTGCTGTATTGTTGATGATCTTCACCTTAATGAAGAGAGGCAAGGAAAAGTTAGAGGAATACGAAAAGCTTACGGGTGGGGAGTAACTTACTCTTGAGCTTTAAGAACTCAGCCTGGTACGTCACTTTTCATAATTCTCTCATTCCTAGTAACTGACGCATTTGTAGCTATCATTGATAATTTGCCTTTTGAATTGATTTCAACTCTCAAGTTTATATCATTGACTCATAACAGATATCGATTACTTTTATTTTCGAGAGCTTGATAGACTGTAGCATATTGTTTGCTGCACCAATACCAAACTTTTCATTGAGCTTCGTATAAGCTCCTGAAACAGAAGGCTAAAGCGTTTGGCTTTCAGCTATATCGTCATTGATTTGGTTAACCATCACCTCTAATCTGTATCTGTAGGCAACTTAAAGTAGCAGTACAAAAGAATGTAGTACTGCTATCCAACTACCACCTCTCGTCACTGAAATTCCCTATCATTGCATATACTAAATTTGAGTGTCTCTGCCCACCCAGAAGGGACTTTTCAACGATATGAGAGGTATCAATCCCATGACATCACCGGTATCTACAAATCTTATTTTGGTTCCCTCTGTAAACTGTACTTTCTTCTCAAGGGAACAGAATGCTTATGGTCCCAACCTAATTACCATATGGATGTACTTATTGATCTGCTTGTTACTATGAGATGTAATAATTGAATTGTATTTATTGACATCTTTGTATACTATAATTTCAGTCATATTATGCTGACATAGCAAATCGAGTGTTAAAGAACAACTACATGTGTATATTGGAACGATAAGTTGAAGCGGTACCCTGGAGGGATTTAACTCTCACAATGTAAAAATTATTAGTATTTTGTTCACGTTAAATAACACCTTCACATAAATGATTTGTAAAACGAGTTATCTACGATGTCCACCGATAATCTATACAAACGAACAGAATCTTCAGGAGTACAAGGAATACCAAGGATGAAAATTAGGCAGGAGTTTGGTCTAAACGTAGACAAGATCATCGACGAACTGCTGTCGAAAGGTATGATATTTGCAGAGAAGAAGGGTCGTGGAATAAGCTACTGGTCAAAGGAAAACTACATGCAGCATCTTCTAAATAGTGATCCTAAGTTCAAGTTAATATTTGATATGTATTCCAATTCTAATAATACTATTTCAGATACCATCTCAAAGATGAAGAACGATCTAAACAAGAAGTTTGCAAATATGAGTACGGAACTGAATACGAAGGTAGATACAGCCGTTAGCAACGTAAAGACAACTCTAATACAACCATCACTAGTAAAGGAGAATGGCAATCATGACGATAAGAAATTAACGCTAGATCAATTCAAGATGGAGTTTGATCGAACACTAACAGAGATCCCCACTTCAATTGGGTGGGTTGAGCTAGGTATGATAAGGGAGAGGGTGTGTGACAAATATAAGATATCAAAGCAGAATTTCTATGGATTTGCTTCGCAGCTATTCGATCAGTTCAACAGTATATACGAACTCTCTTCGGGAGGCAACGAAGGTGTTACGGTTAGGGGCCTAGTACATGGTTTTGTGAGGTGCATATAGTGTACGTATATAGCTTGGTAGATAATCCATACCCAAGCAGTCCCACGCCGACTCTAATGGATGTAAAAATTTTAGGAGGTCCGAGGCACAAAGATGCGAAAAAGGCTGTCTTGAACTGCATCGAAGATCTCTATGCTAAAGTATCTAGTAAAAGCGGTGGTGGTAGTGAAAGGGATTTTCGTCTAATTACACTTATACAAGATGTTGGATCAGGAAAGACACACCTCGCTCTGCATATTAAAACAACACAAACCAATACTGTATGTTCTTATGCTGACCTCAGTACTATATCACCAAAAAATCTGACCAGTCTTTTCACAGCATTGATAGATGGCTTTAGTAACGAATATCATAAGCAGCTGAAGACGGCTGTTGTTGGGTATATAAAAAGGAAAGCTCTTGATGGTGATAGACTGGCAAAAAAGGTTTTCAGACCACCCTTCTTTGGAGGTAAAAGCATTGGAGTGCTCGCCGAAGAAATACTAGAGAGCAAAAGAATGCCTGATATTCTTGCATTGAACGAATTGCTAATCGATGAGTTCAATTCTACCGAGCGAATTGTGTTGAAACAGGTTATGTTTGATGAATTTAAGAATCTATCGAATGTACACAACTTGGGAGAGATGCTCCCAAGGTTATCAGCAATAGCGAAATTGAATCTAAGGTTTCTCAACAAAGTAACACTTTTGGAAGTAGATGAGTTCGATTCAAACACAGATTCGACTGATTTTGTCAAAGCTGTCATAAACGCCCATCTACCTTCAACAATACTACTATTGATCACTACACCATCTCTCTATTCAGATGTTAAGAACATAGCACCGTCGGTTTTCGACAGGCTCGAGAAGGCTAACTATAAAATCGACCTTGCAGGCTCTAGTACTTTTGAAGAGGTTTCTGATATTGTGTTGGAATACATAAGGAAGAATGTGAAGGATGTGAGGTTTACAACATATGAAAATGATATAATAAACAAGACAAAAGTCATCTACGATGAATTCCAAGAATTTAGGAGTATACGTTCGATGCTTAACATAATGTATCACGCAGTGGAGATTGCAAGCAGGCAGAATGCTACTACAATAACGGAAGATGCATTGGATGAAACCATAAAGCAGGCGTATCCCGGTCTTAGGGTTAGGGGAAGCATAATGAATGTCCCCATCTCAGAATTTATCAGGATAAGAAGCGACTGTGCTGATTCTACAATCTTAGAGAGTAATGTAAAGGATGCAATCAAGAGTCTCGTTATGTTTGCACATGAACA
>JAZFZF010000001.1:0-3222 GCA_036443875.1 Nitrososphaerales archaeon | reverse complement strand
TATCATTCCCGTCACTAGGGTCTTGCATTACAGTAACGTAGTAATACATACCCACCGCTACCGCCACGAGCGAGACTATGATAAACGTAGTCTTCATGTGAGGTTATACCCAAGTCGCATCTATATTTCTTTTCTAGCGGTATTTGTATCGAATAGATGGTACGACCATTCCTTGGGATTCCTAAAATAATGTTCTAGTTATATCTAGAATGAAGTTGGAGTGAAGGCATTAAGAACGTTATGTAGACGAGGAGAAAAGATCGCATACAATCACCAATAGCAGAAAGGGATCATACCGATAAAAATTGGCAGATACATAAAGACTCTCACGACTTTTAACTTCCTCAAAACTCCCTCTACTCTACTAAATGCTAACTCGATAATGTATTCATAATGCCTTGGTTCAAGCATAGGATGAGCTACATCGCCTACTGATGAAGATTCCATAATATGCCAAAAGAGAACGATTTTTAGACTGAAAATAGAGGTAGATGGCCCAGCAATAAGATGGAAGAGTGACAATTGCTCGAAGAAAGCACAGTAACACATTTTATGTTAAGGTCGAAAGGTTAGATTCGGTAACATTAATCACATTGCAAAGGCTTTATCACCATAGCAGATGATTTTATCTGTTATTTTGATCTATTTCATGTGATTAGAGTGACACCATCTGAACTATAGCGGGAATACACGTAGTCCCTGTCACGCCACTTTATGGCTTTTCTTCTATAAGCTTTCACCACACCGGAAAGGAAGCCGAAAGCAATTATCACTGCAGCAAGAGGAGCTGCTAGGCCATAAAGCATATTCAGCTTTAGACTTACACGTGCCTCTATCATACCAGATGCTATAATCAGTATGCAAGATGTTCCACTTATTGCAAAGAGTATTTTTCCTATTATATTATCTAGGAAGAATATGGAATAAGGCAAAATCATGAATGGTGCTAGGAAAAGGAAGAAAGATAATATGAATATGGCAACTGCCCGGAACCTATTCATTATGTAGACCGAGGTGACTAGTCTTCCAAGACCATTCCACAAGGAGTCAAAGTCCCTTGCCCAGACCGCAGAGACAAGATTTTCGCCTCTAAACATCTTTAGTTTATAGCCACTCTTCTTCACACGATAGCCAAGAGCACCATCTTCAACAAGTTCGTTTCTAACATCAGAATGTGTACCTATTGCTTCATAGATGTTTCGCTTTATTACATAAAAGCTTCCAAAGAAGTAGCCGATACTATGTGCAGGATCATTAACACGCAACGGTGAGTAACGAGAATGTAAAAATGTGCTTAGAAATGGTAGTGTAATTTTGGTCCATTGATCCAAGCATACAAGTTGTGGAACTAACGTAAGAGCGTCTAGGCCTTCTTCCATTATTTTAGAGACGGCGTTAGAGATCACGCTTTTGGCGTAAGTGGTATCCGCATCTGTAAAGAGTAGAAGATCTCCATCAGACCGAAGATATCCTTGATAGCACGCCCAGTTCTTGCCTACCCATCCATCAGGTTTCGGTTCCGCTTTCACCAATACTATCTTCTTATGTTGTGAAGCATGTTCTTTGATTAGATTCACTGTTCTGTCTGTTGAAGAATCATCTACAGCTATGATATGATAATTTGGATAATCTTGTGTCCCTATTGTAGCAAGGCAGGGCCTTATGAAATGTTCTTCATTCCTAGCGGGAATTATGACACTGACTTTTGGCCATTTAGCACTTTTTGTAGCATTAAGTTTTGGTACTTTTCTAAATGACCTTGCAATGTATGCAAGCAAGTATATCCACGTGCACAACACCCCAATCATTATAGATAGTAGTATAACATTGGATATATCTAATACCAAACTCATGATCATCACTGCTTCTCCACATGTGCACTTATCCTTTCCAAAGCGTCTTTAGTGCCTTGTTGAACACAACCCTTGACCATACCCGTGAAAGGGAATATTATTCTGGATAGTTCATTTCCCATAAAACATCAAGCTTCTTTTTACCCTTCATATAGTTTAGGTCAGTGCTCTTTGTGGTTCTACATGTTCCCATTGAATATGCAGGTGGACATTGATATATTGTAATTTTTCCCCTTTGGAACATCACTAGACACGATCTTTCCGCCCTCATTTTATCACTGATTCTCCGTATTGTGAATATGACAACAGAATACAAATGCATAGATTGCGGAGAGATTCTCGATAGAGAGGAAATCTCAACGATGTGTTTCCAAGGTGTTGAATGTAACAAGTGCAGAGGTAGAATAATACCTTACAGCATGGTATAAGGAGCCGACAGGTAGTTTGATTGGCTATTCGTATATAAACGGGTAACCAATCAACAATATATTTAGTTTTGTCACCTTCACTCTTCGGTAATGAAGCACCAATTAACGAGTATCCTTTTTACTAATAATTTATACAGACACCATTAAACGAAGAAATTCTTGACAGAACGAGACATTAAAGTAAGGAGTAGATGATAGTATCTATTAGCTATCTTCTTTCAAAAATTGCAGACGTAATTGTGTATTTTGTGTTAAGAGATGATAGTCCTAGAGAGCCAAGAATTGTGTATGGTTAATTAGGTAGTGTCGATGTGTAGAGTTCTGAATTATTAGTGATCTATACCTTTGCTCCACAACAGCACGAGCACGCATCAATACATTTTTCAATTAGCTTGTGTTCACATTTGTCACAGTAACATCTATCACCATTGAATTCCACAAGTTTATCGGTGTTAGTGCGCATACTTGACAACAGTGATCATTCGGCATCAAATTATAAGAAGTCTATGTATCTCAGATTACACATAGCTGTTTCACTGAATTACACTAGATGAAAGACAACCGGATACTGTCAATGATGAAAAGTATCTATGATTCTAGCAATACCAATAATATCATGTGTTCTAAGACCCGTTTAAAACTTACTTGTAATGTTAGTTAATCCCTAAACAGCCGTAATATATTCATGATAAATCGCGATAAGGAGGAATTCGTAGTTTGGTGTAAATACATATTCACTTTACTCTTTTGATTCTTCTTTGGATTTTTCGTCTTGTTTTATTTCCAGACCTTCAGTTTCTTCAGCTAAGACTCCAGCGAGTTCTTCTTCACTTAATTCTGTCTTTTCCGGTTTTTCCTTTTTCTTCGTTTCTTCTTCAGCTTCTTGAGCAATTTTCTTGGGTTCTGATGATCTGATTTCTTGTTCCTCTTCTATATCCTCT